>CAZRTY010000004.1:0-19659 GCA_964603055.1 uncultured Rhodothermales bacterium
AAGACACGTTGACGCCGACCATCGGCCTCGTCGAGACGATTCAGGATCGATTTCCGTTGACGCCCGAAGACCAGGCCGTAAAACTTCAACGCATCACTGATGTCCGCGAGTTACTCAACGAACCGTTCCTGCAAGGCGATGAGTCGGGTGATATCGAACGTCTACGTAGGGCCGCAGGTACGACCGCCGCGCTCGAAATTGACGAGGTGCCGGAGTCGCTGCGCAATCAGTTCCTGACCAAATCAGGCGAGATCGGCCACTTCGTGATGGTCTATCCGAGCGTCGGCCTGTCCGACGGACGGAACTCGATGGCCTTTGCGGAGGATGTCGGCACCATCGTGACCGAATCGGGCGATGTCTACCATGCGGGTTCGACGTCGCTTGTTGCTGCCGACATGCTGAAGCTGATGATGGCGGAGGCACCGTGGATGATCCTCATGACGTTTATCATCGTGGCGGTGCTTATGTGGACTCACTTCCGCTCGATCCGATGGGCCGCCCTTGCGCTCGTCCCGCTCGTCGTGGGTGTGCTGTGGATGATGTTGTTCATGGAGATCTTCAACATCAAACTCACCTTCTACAATATGGTCGTGCTTCCGGCCGTGCTCGGCATCGGTAACGACGCAGGCGTGCACATCGTGCATCGCTTTCGCGAGGAAGGACGCGGCAGTATCATGAATGTGCTGCGGTCCTCCGGAGAACACGTGAGTGTAGCCTCTGTCACCACAATGGTGGGTTTTGGCGGCTTAGTGCTGAGCTTCCACCCGGGTCTCTTTTCGATCGGTTTGCTGGCCTTCGTCGGGATTGGCGCTACGTGGGTAGCGGCCATCACCTTCTTGCCCGCACTACTCCAGTACTTCGATGACCGAACCGACAAGGTGGAGGCCGAGAAGAGTCGCGTAGCTGCTTCCGCGCAGGGAGAAGCCAGTGATGAGCGCGATGCGCAGCAGTTGCAGGCGCTCGAGCACTGACGGACAGCTTGCGTTTCCTTCAGGCTGCAGGAATAAGAAGGCCGCCGGACGATCGACTCATCCGGCGGCCTTTTCTATGCTTGCCTTCCTTAACTCAGCAGACGGCGATGCGCGGGATCATTCGGCCAGAACGGCCTCGGGCCGATCGGCCGTAACCACACGCTCGGCGAGTACGTCGGTATACTGCCCCGCCACGGCGGGCCATCCGAAGCGGCCGCGAACAAACTCGTAGGCATCTGTGGAGGCGTCGTCGAGAAGTGACGGCTCGTAGATGTATCGAGCGATCGCTTCAGAGAATTCCCACGCGTTGCCGCTTTCGATCAGGTGCCCGTTGTGTCCTTCTTCGACGACATCGAGAATGCCTTCAAGGCTCGATGCAACCACGGGCAGGCCTGCAAGACCGGCCTCGAGCATGACCACGCCGAAGCCCTCCATGTCCCCTTCAACAGGAATGTTGGGCATGACGAAGAGGTCGGCGCCGCGATAGAGACGAGAAAGATCGACCTCCGAAAGACGGCCAAGCATACGCACGCGATGGTGGAGCCCACGTCGCGAAATCGCAGCAGCGATCTCCTCGCGCTCCGGCCCGTCTCCCGCCATCCAGTAATGGACGTTCTCCGGCAAAAGCGGCATCACGTTCTCCACGAACCAGGCAAAGCCTTTACGTTTCACGTGGCGGCCGACGCTCACCAGAACGAAATCGTTCTCCGATAGGTGAACATCATGAGGTGTTACGTGCTGGAGCAAGTCGCGACGTGCCTTGCGCGACCCTGGAGGAACGGGAAAGCGGCTCGTGTCGATGCCGTTCGGGACGACGATGCAGCGAGAAGGCTCAAGCCCACGCTGAACACAGGCCTCGGCTGTTGCACGGCTGACAGGCAGCACCAGGTCCAGCGCCTCGAACACACGTGGGACAAACCGCTGATACGGTGCGAAAGAGGCCGTCACATCAAGACCGTGAACGATGGCGGCCGAAAGCACGCCATTCTTGCGCAGCACGTCTTTCAGCTTGACGACCATCGATGCGGTGACCATCGACGAGAACAAGACGACATCCACCTCGCGCCGTTCGGCCATCCGGCGGATGCGCGTCATGCTCGACATCATGAAGGGGACGACACGCACATGCGACCAGAAAAAGCTCGATTGCAAGAGCTGGCCGTCTACGTCGATACCGTCTGCCCCTATTAGCGCGGTGTAAAGCTCAGTAGCCACGCGCTGCATGCCGCCGACGTTAGACATCGGCTCATTCGGCGCAGGAAGGGAATGTGAAACGAAGAGAATCCGCAAAAGAAACCTCGCCTACAATCTGTGTTCGTTGAAAGCAGTTGCGGGAGATCCGCCTTGAGCCAAACCGGCGGCACCCAGAATTTCATCGTAGTAGCCAACCAGGCGCTCCAGCACCGCATCCCAATCGTAATGCTGGGCGGATGTCCGAGCTCGGCGCCCGAAGACGGCGCGTTTGCCGCTATCGGCTACGAGTTCATGCAAGCGGTCGGCAAAGGTGTCGACGTCCTCCGTCGGCACGAGATATCCGGTTTGGCCTTCTTCGACGAGCGTCTGGCTGCCCGTTGCGCGTGCGCAAACCGTGGGCACTCCGCATGACATCGCCTCGAGAGTGGCGTTACCGAACGTCTCGGTATCACTGGGGAAGAGGAAGACATCCGACGACGCATAAGCCGTTGCCAGGGCCTCTCCTTCGAGGTAGCCGGTGAAGACGGCTTTGGGCAAGAGCGACTGTAGCTCGTCGCGGGCCGGTCCATCCCCAACAATGAGCGTCTTGAATCGAGCGCCGCGCCGTTCGAGCCGTTGCAGAATGTCGGCCATGCGCCGAAGTCCTTTCTCCCACACAAGACGTGACACGTAGGAGATCACGACCTCGTCATCCGCGAAGCCGAGCGACCGCCGCCATTCGAGTGACCGCCGTTCCGGCGCAAAGAGACTCGTCTCGACCCCACGCTCCCATAGCTTCACGCCACGGCTGATATCATGCTCGTGGAGTACGTCGACCATCGACTGCGACGGCACATAGACGTGCGTGCACTGGCCGTAGAACCACCTTAGATACCGCCAGACCATCGGCTCGAGCGCCGCGAGTCGGTAATAGCGGAGGTACGACGCGAAATGCGTGTGGTAGGAAGCGACGACGGGAATGCCTTGTCGACGCGCTCTCCGCAAAGCTTGAAAGCCGAGGAAATCCGGCGTGGCAATGTGGTAGAAATCCGGACGGAAGGCGTCGAGTTCACGCCGTACGGAAGGCGTGATGCCGAGCGAGAATCGATAGTCGGGGCGGCCGGGCAGCGCGAATGACGGCACAGGGATGAGCGTCCCCGAATGGCGCACCTGTGGACTGGCCACCGTAGGGGCAAACACGCGCACGTCGAAGCCCGTCGTGAGGAGATGCCCCACGAGCCGGTTCAACGTCCGCGAGACGCCGTCTGCTATATGATTATATGCACCCGAAAAAAGCGCGATGCGCCGACCGCTTCCAGCGGAGCGCATCTCGACAGGTGCCATTTCGCTGACCATATGAGGAGGCGGGCAATGAGAAATCTACCCGCTCATTCGTCTGTCTGCACATGCCGCTTATTTAGCGGCACTGGCTACTCACCTCATAGGCCGCAGCGAAACGCGGCGAAGTAACATCCCCCGGCAACAAAAACGGTCGACGATTTCCGCGTTGGGAGCCCGCAATCGCCGTTTTTCATGACTGATTACATGAAGATCTGGCGCAGGAAAGCCCCCGTGTGAGACTCCTCGACCTGAGCCACCTCCTCCGGCGTGCCTTCGGCGACGATGAATCCGCCGCGGATGCCTCCTTCGGGGCCGATATCAATCAGGTGGTCGGCCGACTTGATGACCTCGAGGTTGTGCTCGACGACAACCACCGTGTGCCCGGCATCAACCAGCGCATTGAGCGCCTTGAGCAGTTTTTTGACATCATCGAAATGGAGTCCGGTCGTGGGCTCGTCGAGGATATAGAGCACGCGCTCGTTGTTGCGGCGATTAAGATGGGAGGCCAGCTTGATGCGCTGGGCCTCACCTCCCGAGAGCGTGTTCGACGGCTGGCCCAGCTTGAGATAGCCCAGGCCAATATCCTGGAGAACGTTCACTCGGTTGACGATCGTGGTATGGCCCGCAAAAAACTCCACCGCCTCGTCGACCGTCATGTTCAACACGTCGTCGATATTCTTGCCCTTGAGGCGGATGTCGAGGACGTCTTGCTTGTAGCGCCGACCTTTGCAGGCCTCGCACTCGAGATACAAATCGGCCAGGAACTGCATCTCGACCTTCACCACGCCCTCGCCTTTGCAGACTTCGCAGCGGCCGCCGGGCACATTGAAGGAGAAGTAGCCGGGCGTAAAGCCTCGAATGCGCGACTGATGCGTCGAAGCAAACAGCTCACGTATGCCGTCGAACGCGTTGGTGTACGTGGCAGGGTTCGAACGTGGCGACTTCCCAATGGGCGATTGGTCCATCACTTCTACGGCATCGATCAATTGATGACCGAGCACGGCGTCGTGTGCGCCGACCTTGGTGTCGGTCGACCCGGAGCCCTTTAGCCGTTGAAGTCGAGCGGCGAGCGTGTCGTGAACGAGCGTCGATTTACCCGAACCACTCACGCCCGTCACGCAGGTAAATACGCCAAGCGGAATGTCCACATCGATGCGCTTCAGGTTGTGCTGGCGCGCGTTCTTGATGCTGATGACGTACTCCGGATCGATCTCACGGCGCGTCTCGGGTACGGGGATCGTTTTCCGGCCGCTCAAATATGCTCCCGTGAGCGAGCGCTCGTTCTGGATAATCTCGTCGACCGTTCCCTGAGCGATGACTTCGCCGCCAAAGATGCCCGATCCCGGGCCGATGTCGATGATCTGATCAGCACGCTCCATCATGGCCGGGTCATGCTCGACCACGAGTACGGTGTTGCCGATGTCGCGCAGGTGTTCGAGGATGCGGATGAGGCGGTCACCATCCCGGGGATGCAGGCCGATCGAAGGCTCGTCGAGCACGTAAAGCGAGCCTACGAGCGCCGACCCGAGTGATGTCGCCAGGTTAATGCGCTGGCTCTCGCCGCCCGACAACGTCTGCGCGAGACGGTCGAGCGTCAGATAATCGAGGCCAACATCAACCAGATAACGGAGTCGCTTGCGAATTTCCTCGACCACGCGTCCGGCCACTTTCTGCTCGTAAGGCGTCAAGGTCAGTGCCTCGAAGTATGAGCGAGCGTCCCGCGTCGTCATCTCGCCGATCTCGCCGACATTCAGCAGGTCGACGTCGCCTCGGCCGCCGATCCTGACGTGAAGCGCCTCGGGCCGGAGGCGGTAGCCGTTGCAATCCGGGCACCGCGTGTATCCCCTGAAGCGCGCGTGGAAGATGCGATAATGCATCTTGTAGGCTCGCTTCCTCAGGAAATCGAAGAAGCCGGTGATGCCGATGTAGTCGCCTTCCCCATCCCAGATCACGCGCAGGAAGTCGGCCGGCAATTCGCTATACGGCACATCAATATCGTATCGACGTCGCGACGCCAACTTCACGAGCTCTCGAAAGTGCTCGCTCCACTGCTCGGTTCGAAACGGCGCGATGGCGCCCTGGCGAATAGAGAGATCAGGATTGGGGATGATGAGGTCTTCGTCGAGACCCTGCACGCGTCCGAAGCCCTGGCAGGTTGGGCACGCGCCCGTCGGACTGTTGAAGGAGAATAAATGCGGCGTCGGCTCTTCGAAGCGGATGCCGTCTCGTTCGAAAAACTCGCTGTACTGACGCGTTTCGCCGTCAGCCGTGTGAATGATGCAGTAGCCTCGCCCCTCGCGGAAGGCCAGCTCTGCCGAATCCGCCACGCGCGATAATGCCTGCTCGTTATCTCGCCTGACGGCCTGTCGGTCGACGAGAACGATGAGCCGCTCACGTGCGAAGCGTGTTTTCTCAGGCGGGGTTTCGTTGAGATCGATGACGGTGGCCTTTTCGCCGTTCGCGCGCTGACGCTCGGTCGGCAACACCACGATCCGGAAGAAGCCTTTCTGCCGGAGTATCTCGAGCTCCTTCTTAACCGGAACGTTCTTGTGCTCGGGTACGGCGAATCCAAGGTAGAACCGCGTACCCTCCTCCCATCGCTCAAAGACGTCTCGGGCAACGGAGCGAGGCGAGTCTTTGGTCACCTCCTCGCCGCTTTCGGGAGAGATCGTCCGGCCGACACGTGCAAACAGCAGCCGCAGGTGGTCGTAGATCTCCGTCTGCGTGGCCACCGTCGAACGAGGGTTCCGCGTGATGGTCTTCTGCTCGATGGCAATCGCCGGCGCCAGGCCCGTAATCAGGTCGGCGTCGGGCTTATCCATCCGCTCGAGGAACTGCCGCGCATACGAGCTCAAGCTCTCGACGTAGCGCCGCTGTCCTTCGGCGTAGATCGTATCGAACGCCAGCGACGACTTGCCCGACCCAGACGGGCCCGTGATCACCACGAGCCGATTTCGGGGGATGTCGAGGTCGATGTCTTTGAGATTGTGCTGTCGAACACCGCGCAAGACGATATGCTTGCGGGCTACCTTGCGCGCGGCAACGGAGGCGTTCGCAACGACGGCGGATGAGCGGTCGGCCATTTCAACTGAATTTTGGCTTCCATGTTAGCAGGCCGCAAACGCTGACACATCCGATAAGATGCGGTGGGCGGATGAAGTCTGATACGCCTTGAGCCCCGGAACCGGCCGTATAGGCTCCTGTAGCACGCCTTCGCACGTTGCATTCATGAGAGACGTAACTCTCGCGACCGGCCGCCTCATCTCCGCATGACGTTTCTGAATCCGCTCGCTCTGCTGGCCCTGGCGGCGGCCGCTATTCCGCTCGTCGTCCACCTCTTCAATTTTCGGCGGCCGCGGCGCATCGATTTCAGCTCGATCGAATTTCTGCGGACGGTCGAGAAGTCGACGATGCAACGCGTCCGGTTGCAAGAGTGGCTGTTATTACTGCTGCGGACGTTTGCCATCGCGTGCCTGGTGCTGAGCTTCGCCCGGCCCATTCTCTCGGGCGATGACGCGGCCTCGGTCGGAGAACGCGGCAACCATGCCACGGCGATAGTAATCGATGCCTCGCCGTCGATGCAGGTTGTGGAGCGCGCGGGCGAACGATTCCGCGTGGCCAGGGATGTCGCCCTTCGTGTGATCGGCCAGAGCGATGACCGAGATGCCATCTTCGTGATGGCCAACGATGGATCGCGTGTGTTGCCGGCCGGAACCCGCACGACGGCGCCCGAAGAAGTTGCCCGCCTCTCGCTCGCCGACGGCGGCACAACGCTCCGACAGGCGATCGAAGATGCGGCGCGAGCACTCGATAGGGAAGGCCGTCTCACGAAGGAGATCATTGTGATTTCGGATTTCCAGCGGTCGATGCTCGGCGACGAGACTGACGCCGCGTCAACTCTGGATGCCGACATCACCCTTATACCGGTCGGGGAGCGCACGCCGCGCAGTGTGGCCGTCATCGCTGCGGATGTCGAAAGCCGCATCATCGATGTAGGCCAGGCGGTTTCGATCCGCGCGGTAATCCGCAACTTCAGCGACGAACCGATTGAGCAACTTCCCGTGTCCGTGTACTTTGATGATGAACGCGTGGCACAGTCGACGGTCGATCTAGGTGCCGATGCGGAAGAAGAAGTCTTGCTCGAGGCCACGCCGTCGGCGCGCGGATGGATTGCGGGCCGCGTCAGCATCGAAGGAGGCGGTCATGATCACGACGAGCAGCGTCACTTTGCGCTCTTCGTGCCCGAGCGCCGCCGAATACTCGTCGTCGATGGAGGCTCGACCGACCTGCGTTATCTCCGCCTCGCTCTTTCCCCGGAAGTGGCCGATGGCCGCGTCGTCTTCGACCGGGATTTCGTCTCATCCGGATCAGCGTGGACGCAGTCGCTCGGATCGTATGACGCCGTCGTGCTGGCCGGAGTCTCAGATTTCGGAAGCGGTGAGCTTGCAACGCTCGTGAGGTATGTGGAGGAGGGAGGCGGATTGTTGCTGTATCCGGGGGATGGCGCCTCGCTCGAATCCTACTCTGAATTACTGTCGGGACTTGGCGGAGGGCGGATTGAGCAAGCAGCCGGCCAGGCGGGTTCAAGCGATGCGATCGCTGCTCTGAGTTCGATGGATGTGGAGCATCAATTATTTCGAGGTGTCTACGGAGATGCGTCAGACGTACGCGCCGAGCCGGCCGAGATTTACGCCGCTATGCGATATGTACCCGCATCGGGCAACGAGCGCACGCTGATAACGATGTCAAACGGCTGGCCGCTTCTGCAGGAGATGCGCTCTGGCAGTGGAACAACGTTTTTTTTCTCCACCGCCCTTGATGCGAACTGGACTGAGCTCGCCGTGCGCGGGCTCTTCATTCCGCTCATATACCGCTCGATGTTTTATCTCGCCGCCGCTGACGTTCAGTCTGCAGCCGATGCTATCCTCGGAAGCCCCGTCACTGTCCGCTTTCCTGACCGCAGTGGTGAGTCAATGGTTGTGGCCGTAACCGCAGTTGGCGACGAGTTCGTACCTGACCAGGCGCGTTCGTTTGGGAGCCGCCGAGTGACGCTCGCCGCTGATGATATCCTGGCCTCGGGACTCGTGCGGCTCGTTGACTCCGAAACCCGCGAGCTGCGTCATGCGGTGGCATTCAATACCGATCCACGTGAGTCCGACCCCCGGCTGGCTACACATTCCGAAGTAGAAGGCCTCGCATCGAGCTTGACGACGGGCCGCGTTCGGCTGCTTCCTTTCGATGGCGATTTTGACGCAGTGGAGCGGACCGTGGGTGAAGGGCGCTACGGGCGCGAGCTCTGGAACGTCTTTCTAATGCTCGCGTTGGGTTTTTTAGTCGCTGAGATGCTCGTTGCCCGGCGCTGGCGCCCAGCCGCCGAAGTTGCGTGACTGGCTGTTAAAGAACTCAGCAGCTCGATGACGGACTAGAAAAGTCGGGATAGTAAGTCGGTGCACATGCACCAAGGCACATGATCGACGTCGTATCCATCCTCAAAGCCATCCACGCGGTTCTCACCGCCGCCTTTGTGGTAGCGACGTTTGCGCTGTTTGGGATTTCCCTCGTCAACCGGCTGCGTATAAAACGTGTACTGCTCTCTTGGCGTGCGATCGGCTGGAAGCGGTTCCCGTGGCCGCCCTTGAGTTTCGCAGCAATCATCGCCGGCATCCAATTCCTCGCCGTATCCAACGGCTCTACGATCCCCACGCTGCTGCTGGTCGGGTATGGACTCGGGACGCTAGCCTGGATCGGCTCATCAGTCCTGTCCAATTCGATCGCCGTCTGCGAGTGTGGCATCATCGGCGACATCCACAGCCGCAACCATGCAATTTCATGGTCGCAGATCACGGACTACTTTGAGTATAATCGGTGTGGCGTGCAAGGCGTGGTGCTGCTTTACCGCGGCCGTGACGGTGCTCAACGACGGCTCGATTTACCAGTGCCTCGCAACCGGCGCAGTGCATTCATGAATCAGCTCTCGGCCCGTTTCGACTCGCACGTCGAGGTACCCGGCGCCCCTGCTCTCGGCCGAACTGCGCTCGAGGGTTAGCCCATTCAGCGAACCGGGGCAAGCGACTGCAACCGAACGCTCGTGTGACGGGTACAAGTGTATATAATCGTCGCATTTAGCGACTCCGTGATTCGACGACTCATTCCCCCCGCTTTTGCACGAAATACAGATAGCTCAAAGACCCGAAAGGGCCATTATCGTTGGCGTCATCACACCTGACACAAACGCTCAGGATGTTGACGATGCGCTGAACGAACTCGAATTGCTCGCCGACACGGCCGGCGCCGTCGTTACCGACCGCGTCACCCAGTCGCTCCGGCAGATTAACGCGGCAACCTACGTGGGCCGCGGCAAGGTCGATGAGGTAAAAGCACTCGTCGAGCACCGTGAAGCCGACCTCGTGATTTTCGACGCCGATCTGTCGACGGTGCAAATCCGAAACCTCGAGCGCAGCCTCGACTGCAAACTGCTCGACCGCACCGGCCTCATCCTCGATATTTTTGCGAGTGGCGCGCGAACCGCTATCGCGAAGACTCAGGTAGAGCTCGCACAGCTCGACTACATGCGCACACGCCTCACGCGGCAGTGGACGCACCTTTCGCGGCAGTCGGGTGGAATCGGTACGAAAGGTCCGGGTGAGACGCAGATCGAGACAGACCGCCGGCTCATTGCCGACCGTATGTCTCATCTGAAGACTCGGCTTGAGAAGATCGACCGGCAGCGCCAGACACAGCGTAAGGGGCGCGATGCCTACTCCCGCGTGTCGCTCGTTGGGTACACGAACGCCGGCAAATCTACCCTCATGAACGCAGTCGCGGGCACTGACGTCCGCGCTGAGAATCGCCTGTTCGCCACGCTCGATGCCACGACGCGCACCGTGGAGCTCGACGGCAACAAACAGATCTTGTTGTCAGACACGGTCGGTTTCATCCGCAAGCTGCCCCACCGTCTCATCGAGAGCTTTAAGAGCACGCTCGATGAAGTCCGCGAGAGCGACGTCCTTCTTCATGTTGTGGATGCCTCGCATCCTCGGTTTGAAGACCACCTTGATGTCGTCCGGCGCACGCTGAACGAGATCGGGGCAGGCGAGAGTCCGCAGATGCTTGTTTTCAACAAGGTCGACTTGATCGACGACCGCGAGGTGCTGGCGGCATTGAAGGCGCGCTATCCGGATGCCGCGTTCGTTTCCGCTGCTCGTGGGATCGGTCTCGGGCAGCTCAGGCAGCGTCTGCTGGCAATCATCGAGGCTGACTTCGTCGAGAAGGTCGCCTATCTGCCGGTTGCCGAGAGCGGCGCGGTCGCCTTTCTCCATCGTATCGGCGATGTGTTGTCAACCGACTACATGTACGCGCGGACGCCGGAATCCGACGATCCAATCGCCGTCGCTCGTATCCATGTTCGCTTCTCTAACAAGTTCGCGGATGAAGTCGAGCCGATGCTGAGGCAATTTTCTTCGCTCAGGCCCGTTCTTGAGGAAGACTTAGCCGGATGACGCTTTACGTCAACTCTGGTTACTTCCAGGCCGACTTGTGACGTATATGGATGTTAGCCCTTGCCTATGAGGCCCCGCTTTCTTAAATCCAGGCCGTAATCTGTTTTGTGAAGTAGTAACGAAGCCGTGCTGAAGCCGCCGCACTAATACGTGACGCGTCGCCGAAGAACGGCATGGCTGTTGCGCTGTAAAGGAGATAGCTCCGGGTTCATCATCCCGTACTACTCCGCCGAGATTATGACCATAAAAGACCTCATCGCCCAGGACATCCGACCGTTGCAAGACGATGACAGCGTCGAACAGGCGCTTGGTCATCTGCTTGAGCATAACGTCTATCATATGCCCGTCGTCAATGCCGATGACAGGCTCGTGGGCTGTGTATCCGAAGATCAGTTGCTGAACGCGTATGGGCCCGATGCACCCGTGGGGTCATTACCGGAAGTTGCATCCGACAGTAAACCGGTGTACGTCTTTCCCGACACGCACGTTTTCGACGTGACCAAAAGGCTCGTGGAGCATCAGCTCTCCAGCATCGCGGTGGTTGATGGCGACGGCGAATACGTCGGGCTCGTCCGGCGGCAGGATATCTTCGAGCAGTTCGCACGAATGCTGTCGACGCAGGAGGCGGGGGCCATCATCGCGCTCGAACTCGATCAGAGAGACTACTCGCTGTCGCAACTCGTGTATACGATCGAAAGCAATGGCGTCAAGATTCTGTCTATCGCGTCCGAGCCACCCGATACAGAGACGTCGATGATCCGGGTGACCCTCAAGCTAAATACAACGGATACGGCGCGCGTCCGCCATATGATGGAGCACTATGGATATCACGTGGTCGCTTCATTCAGCGAGGACGAGACCGACGAAGACTTGCAGTGGCGCGTGGAAGAGTTCATGCGCTACCTCGAGGTCTGATCGGCTGACGTTACGTCACGTTATTCAGCGGATAAGTGTTCAGCGGGGCTTCATTGTGGAGCCCCGTTTTGTTGAAATAAGGGGATGTGAGCGCGACCCGATGTTTTCTCGAGTTTGATGTACATGAATGAGACCCTTGAAAGATTGATCGCTGGTCCGCTCGTCTGGATCTCGACCTTGCACGCCGCCACGAAGGTTGTGGCGAGCCGACAGCAGCGCCTGCAAGGAATCGACCCATCGACGCTTGAGCCCGCTGAACAGGCTGCGCATTATCTGGTCGAGTCCGTGACTGAACTCGAGGACCTGGCGTATCGGATGTCAGGCTTGCAGGCTGATGTGTTGGCTGCGGATGACGACGTGGCCAGGATTGCGACCACATTCGACTACTTGCTCATGATCAGCCGAGCGACGGATGTGGTTGGCGATGTCCACAGGCGGTTGCTCAGCTTGTATCCAGACGTACCTTCAGACGTCATCGAGGAGGCGCGCGGTCTGCATGCTGAACTGCAGCGCATGGCCGAGGACGAAACGGCCGAAGAAGACGCCGCGACACGTGTTTTTGGCTTCGTGTCTAGACTTCGAGTGGTCGTGCCCTCCGGCGGAAATTAACCGCAGTTCTCGCCTTTATTTCGTATCTTAGCATGATTTGCGAGCCGTTATCGCGCTCGTGAATCGATTGCTTTTTGCCGGGTAGCCGAAGGCCGTCACCTTCCTGCTGAGTGAAGGGAAGAGTGACCGGCGAGTTCGCCATACCCGGAGATTGATAAACCTGATCAGGAGCCGTTTCGGCTTAACAAGAATTACGTGAGTATGGAATCCAAGCGAGTGCCGAGTGCTTACGCTGCCGCCAATATCCAGGTATTGGAAGGTCTCGAAGCGGTGCGGAAGCGTCCGGCGATGTACATCGGCGATGTCGGCTTCCGCGGACTGCATCACCTGGTCTACGAAGTCGTCGACAACTCGATCGACGAGGCGTTGGCCGGCTACTGCGACCGCATCGACGTGGTGATCGGTGACGATGGCTCGATGACCGTCACCGACGACGGCCGAGGCATCCCTGTCGACATCCACCCGAAGGAAAACCGCTCGGCGCTCGAGGTGGTCATGACCACGCTCCATGCCGGCGGAAAATTCGACAAGGACACGTACAAGGTATCCGGCGGTCTCCATGGCGTCGGCGTGTCGTGCGTCAACGCACTCGCTGGGCGGCTCATTGCCTCAGTCAAGCGCGACGGATTTCTATGGCAGCAGGAATTTGCGTTCGGGAAGCCCTTGCATCCCGTCGAGCAGGTACGTCCGCTGCGCGATGACGAAGGCACCGGCACCAAAGTGCAGTTCTGGCCGGATCAGACGATTTTCACCGAGACGGAATTCCGCTTCGACACACTTGCCGATCGTCTTCGCGAGCTCGCATATCTCAACCGCGGCCTCTTCATCTCCATTGAAGACAAGCGCGAAGAAGATGAGTCGGCACGGAGGGAGGAGTACCACTTCGAGGGCGGTATCGTCGAGTTCGTCGAATACCTCGACGAGACTCGTGCGCCGATCCACGAGCAGATCATTTATTTCTCCGACGAGTCGTCGTCCGTCCCGGTAGAGCTTGCGCTTCGTTATAACGACGGCTATACCGAGAACGTGCTCTCCTTCGTCAACAACATTAGCACGCACGAAGGCGGTACGCACGTATCGGGATTTCGGCGTGCGCTGACGCGGACCCTAAAGGTCTATGCGGAACGCAATAACCTGCTGCGTAACGCCAAGGTCGACCTTTCTGGCGATGACTTCCGCGAGGGAATCACCGCGGTGCTATCGGTAAAAGTGGCCGAGCCGCAGTTCGAGGGACAGACCAAGACCAAGCTGGGCAACTCGGAGGTCCAGGGTGCAGTCGAAACGCTGATCAATGAGCGGCTGGCGCAGTGGCTCGACGATAATCCGCGCGAGGCGAAGCGCATCGTAGACAAGGTTCTACTGGCGGCTCAGGCACGCGCGGCTGCGCGTCGTGCACGTGAGCTCGTGCAGCGCAAAAACGCCTTCTCGTCTGGCGGTTTGCCCGGCAAGCTGGCCGACTGTTCGTCGAAGGATCCGGAAGAATGCGAGCTGTACCTGGTTGAGGGTGACTCGGCCGGTGGCTCGGCCAAGCAGGCGCGCGATCGGCATTATCAGGCGATCCTTCCGCTGCGCGGAAAGATCCTGAACGTCGAAAAGGCACGCCTCGATAAGGTCCTCGATAACGAGGAGATCAAGAATATCATCACGGCGCTGGGCACCGGTATCGGTACGTCGGAGGAAGAGTTTGATCTTTCCCGCTTGCGGTATCACAAGCTCATCGTCATGACGGATGCCGATGTCGACGGCGCGCACATCCGCACGTTGCTCCTGACGTTCTTGTACCGTCACCTCAAGCCACTCATCGTAAGCGGCCATGTTTATGTGGGATTGCCGCCGCTGTACAAGGTGAAGGTGGGTAAGGATGAGCGCTACGCGTGGACCGAGGAGAAGCTTCAGGAAATCCTGGTCGAGACGAGAGAGGCGGGCCGCGCTAAGCCTGTCATCCAGCGTTATAAGGGTCTCGGTGAGATGAACCCGGAGCAGTTGTGGGAGACTACGATGGACCCCGCGACGCGGCGCCTGCAGCAGGTGACGGTCGACGACGCCGCGGCGGCCGACCGCATCTTCAGCACGCTCATGGGCGATGCTGTTGAGCCAAGGCGCAAGTTCATCGAGCGAAACGCACGCTACGCCACGATCGACGCTTAAAGCGCGTTCTGCCCTCGCGCGCTGAAACCTGTCAACGATCCATGCCGTCCAGCCCGACCTCACCAGCTGAACACATGCGGAGCGAGGTCGACTTGTCGATCGTCGTTCCGGTGTACGAGGAGGAGGACTCGCTGCGCGAGCTTGCCGACCGCATCCGCGAAACCTGCACGGCTGCCGCCGTCTCGTTCGAGGTGTGGATGGTGGATGACGGATCGCGCGACGGATCGTGGAGCGTCATCGAGGAAATCCACCGGAGCGATCCGCGCTTCGCGGGATTACGGCTTCAGCGGAACTATGGCAAGTCCGCGGCACTGGCCGCTGGCTTTGCACGGGTGGAGGGACGGCTCGTGGCGACGATCGATGCCGATTTGCAGGACGACCCGGCTGAACTCCCGCCGATGATACAGATGATCGACGAGGAGGAGTTGGACCTCGTCAGCGGATGGAAGAAAGTTAGGCAAGATCCGCTCAACAAGACCGTACCCAGCCGCTTCTTCAATTACGTCACCCGCAAGATCTCGCGCATCCCTCTGCACGATTTCAATTGCGGGCTGAAGATCTACCGCCGCGAGGTCGTCGAGAGCGTGACGCTCTACGGAGAGCTTCACCGGTATATCCCGTTGCTGGCCAAGTGGGAAGGTTATGACCGGATTGGCGAGAAGGCGGTTGTCCATCATCCGCGTAAACACGGCAGCACGAAATTCGGCTTCGAGCGTTACGTACGCGGCTTCCTCGACCTGATCTCCGTCGTCTTCCTGACTCGCTTTGCCGCGCGGCCGATGCATTTCTTCGGCACGCTAGGCACGCTGGCATTTGCGGCCGGCTTTCTGATCAGCTTGTGGCTGTCATATGAGAAGATCGTTCTCGGCTACGCTCTGGCTAACCGGCCTTTGTTGTTGTTCGGTGTGATGATGATCTTGCTGGGCGCACAGATGTTCACGACCGGCCTTCTTGGCGAGATGATGATCCAGCGAGACATGGATCGAGGTGCCGGTTATCGGGTGGGCAACGTGCTCGAACCCCGGCCAATGATCTACAATTAGATGGCTCAGCCGAAGAAGATCGCAATCGTGGGCCCGGCGCGTCCGTTTCGCGGCGGCATTGCCCACTTCACCGGCGAGCTTGCCGGCGCGCTGCGGCGGCGCGGCCATCACGTGACGCTCGAGACCTTCAGCCGGCAGTATCCTGCGCTTCTGTTTCCGGGAAAAACGCAGCTCGAGCCGGACCAGGGCGAACTACCGGAGGACACGATCGCGCAACTTGATTCGATTAACCCATTAACATGGAGGTCGACGGGTAATCGCATCAGGCAAGAGGCGTACGACCTGGTCGTATTCTCATACTGGCTGTCGTTCTTTGCGCCGGCGTATGCCGCAGTGGCTCGCCGGGCAAGGCGCAGCGGTAGCCGTATCGTTTCGTTGGTCCATAACGCCGTGCCGCACCGGCCGCGGCCGGGCGACCGGATGCTGAGCCGGCATTGGCTCAGACGCTGCGACTCACTCCTTACCCTGTCGTCGGCGGTGCGAGACGATATCCGATCGTTGGGTGTCAGCGTTCCTATTCTTGAAGCGGGCCATCCGGTATACACGCATTTCGGCGAGGCGATAGAGAAGGAAGAAGCGCGCCGCGTGCTCGGCTTGCCGCCCGACGTGCCGGTGCTTCTGTTTTTTGGCTTCATCCGTAACTACAAAGGTCTGGACGTCTTGATCGACGCCATGCCTCGGGTCTTACGTGACCTGCCGGAGGCGCAACTGATGGTGGCTGGAGAGTTTTACGAAGATGAGGCGCTCATCCGGAAGCGAACCGCGCAATCGGGCATCGGGCCGCATGTGCGTTTTGATACGAGGTACATCCCCGATGAGCGTGTGAAGCTGTACTTCTCAGCCGCGGATCTCGTGGTTCAGCCCTATCGATCGGCCACGCAGAGCGGAGTCGCGCACGTTGCGTTTCATTTCAGCCGGCCCGTTGTGGTGACTAACGTGGGAGGATTGGCCGAGACAGTTCCACACGGCGAGGCGGGCTTCGTCGTGCCACCAGAAAATCCGGAGGCGCTGGCCGGCTCCATCACAAATTATTTCACGGATCCGGAGCTGCGCAATCGGCTCGATGAAGGGGCACGGCGTCAGCACGGAGTATTCTCGTGGGAAGCCCTGGCGGCTGAACTCGAATCGCAGGCACCCTCCCAACAAAACCTGAACCGCTGATGCAGTACGACCCGGTAAAGGACCGACTGGGAGGCATCGCCGAAAGGCATCCCGTATTCAAGCGGGCTTTTTTTGGGATGCTCAACCTGGTGTTTCTGCGCGCCTGGTACGTGAAGCGGGAGGTCAGGCAGATTCTGGGATCAATGCGCGGACGGAAGCGCGTTGATGTACTCGACGCCGGGACGGGATTTGCGCAGTACGCCTATCTGATGGCGCGCGACTTTCCGAACGTCAACGTGCTGGCGGTTGATGTGAAGGAAGATTATCTGGAAAGCGCTAGGCGCTTCATCGAGACCACGCCCCAGCGCGACCGCGTCCGGTTTCAGGTTGAGGACTTGACGCAACTCTCCGTCGACGGCCCGTTTGACCTGATTCTTTCGGTCGATGTGATGGAGCACATCGAAGAGGATGTGGCGGTGTTTCGGCATTTCGAGCGCGTACTGGCTCCTGGCGGCTACGTGATCATCAACACGCCGTCTGATCAGGGTGGATCGGATGTGTCCGATGAGGGCGATACCAGCTTTATCGAGGAGCATGTGCGTGATGGATACAGCGTAGAGGAGATGAGCGACAAGCTGCGGCGAGCGGGGCTCGAGGTAGTACGATCGGCGTACAGTTATGGGCCCTATGGGTCGGCGGCGTGGCGTATGCTCATCAAGCGCCCGATTCAATGGATGGGATCCTCGCGCGCGGCGGCGCTGCTGCTTCCGCCGTATTACTTGCTGGCCCTACCGGCAGGAACGGTGCTGAATGCACTCGACGTACGCAGAAAGAACGAGACCGGCACAGGCCTGATCGTGGTGGCCCGGAAGCCGTCTCCGTCGTGATATCACCCTCCTGAAATCTCCGTTTGCCGCCTTCATGGAGGTCGGCGTATTTTTTCCGGGCACCTCTCACGGAATGTGCCCGCCGTGCGTGGCGAAACATCACAGCCGCGCTCCGATAGTCATTCTCGTTCGCGAACTCCTCAGAACAGGCGGTAGAGTCCGGTGCAGACTAAGTACATTTTTGTGACGGGCGGCGTTACGTCGTCACTGGGTAAGGGCATTGTATGTGCGTCGCTCGGGCGCCTGCTCGAGGCGCGCGGCCTGCGGGTCACGATCCAGAAGTTCGACCCCTACATCAACGTCGACCCCGGCACGATGAATCCGTACGAACACGGTGAGGTGTTCGTGACGGACGACGGTGCCGAGACCGATCTCGACCTCGGTCATTACGAGCGCTTCCTCGGCCGGCCGACGAGTCAGGCTAATAACGTGACCACCGGCCGTGTCTACCTCGAGGTAATTACAAAGGAGCGCGCCGGTGCGTACCTCGGCAAGACTGTCCAGGTTGTGCCCCATATCATCGACGAGATCAAGTACTGGATGCTGAAGCTCGGCGAGACAGGCGATTACGATGTCGTCATCACGGAGATCGGCGGCACGGTGGGCGATATCGAGAGCCAGCCGTATCTCGAAGCAATCCGCCAGCTGCGCTACGAGGTCGGTACCGAGAACACGCTCGACATCCATCTGACGCTCGTGCCGTGGCTCGAGGCGGCGGGCGAGCTGAAAACGAAGCCGACACAGCACTCGGTCAAGACGCTGCTGTCGTACGGACTTCAGCCCGATATTCTCGTCTGTCGCTCTGAACGGCCGGTCGATCAGGACCTGCGGCG
Organism: uncultured Rhodothermales bacterium; assembly: GCA_964603055.1. GTDB lineage: Bacteria > Bacteroidota > Rhodothermia > Rhodothermales > CAZKDQ01 > CAZRTY01. Next base: position 18,521 of record CAZRTY010000004.1, read on the forward strand.
GAAGATCGCGCTGTTTTGCAACGTCGAGCCGCGCGCAGTGGTGCAGTCGCTCGATGCAGAGTCGATATACGAGGTCCCGCTGCTTCTGAAGGAGCAAGATCTCGACGGCATTGTGTTGAAGAAGCTGCACATCGAGGAGGACGAGGAAGACGGCCGTATTTCGGCACCTGATCTTGAGGGATGGATCGGTTTCCTGAGGCAGCTCAAAAATCCTGAAGCAAACGTCCGGATTGCTCTTGTTGGGAAGTACGTCGAACACCAGGATGCGTACAAATCCATAAATGAGAGCTTTATCATCGCCGGTGCCGCGGTTGGTATTCAGGTAGACGTGGTGAACGTGCTCTCAGACGAGCTCACGGTCGACAACGTGGGCGAGAAGCTAGGCGATGTGGCCGGCGTGTTGATCGCGCCCGGGTTTGGCGAGCGTGGCATTGCCGGCAAGCTCGAAGCGGCTCAGTTCGCGCGTGAGAATAACATCCCCTTCTTCGGCATCTGCCTGGGGATGCAGTGCGCCGTCGTCGAGTACGCTCGCAACGTTTGTGGGTGGGAAGAAGCCAATTCCTCCGAGTTCGACCCCGGAACGCCGTATCCCGTGATCGATATTATGGAGGATCAGAAGCGCATTAGCGACAAAGGCGGGACGATGCGACTGGGTGCCTATCGGTGCGAACTCACACCGGGATCGAGGGCGCATGAGATTTACGGGCAGGACGAGACCACCGAGCGCCACCGTCATCGCTACGAAGTGAACAACGTGCTGCGATACAAACTGCTGGAGCACGGGATGGAGTTCACCGGCATGAATCCCGACCGCGATCTGGTGGAGATCGTCGAGTTACCTGAGCATCGCTTCTACCTCGGCGTGCAGTTCCATCCTGAGTACCGTAGCACGATCGGGTCGCCGCATCCGCTCTTCCGGGCCTTTGTGGAAGCATGCCTGGCCTATGCACGCGATCGCGGGATGCTCGAGCAGCCGCGTCCGCCGAAGCGCCGCAAGCCGGCTAAGCTGGCCGCCGCGAAGATGTAGGGATTAGCGCACGAGCTCAGAATGAGCGATTCATGCGTTGATTCCCAGAGACACCACGCCCCGCCGTCGAACAGGTCGGGGCGGGGCTGCGATGGCCGCACCGGCGGACCGT
>CAZRTY010000004.1:19759-35806 GCA_964603055.1 uncultured Rhodothermales bacterium
GCCCCGCCGTCGAACAGGTCGGGGCGGGGCTGCGATGGCCGCACCGGCGGACCGTACGTCCGCCGGCAGCGTGAACCACAGTTTCAGCCATAGGGCCGAACGGCCTTGCTCAGGGGCCTGTGGTCGGGCTGGAGGGCCCAGTATTCTTTATGTCAGGGGTGCTCAAACCCCGGATAATCGAACCTACTCCTCTCCACGAGTCCATCGAGCACTCAGTCCATCATCTTCCGAAGGAAGGCCGGCGTATCCGTGTTTTCCTTACGGATGCGCTCCGGCCGTTCGCGGAGATCATCGACATTTAAGCGCTTGATCTTGCCGTTCTTTGGATCGGCCTGCTCATCCTCGCTGGCATGCAAGCGCGCAAGCCGCTCCTGATTTACCATGCTCCGGCGTTCGAAGGCCGGCGTGTCCAGCGTCTTAAGGTTGTCCTCGCCTTTGTACTGGAAGAGCGGGCCGTCAGCCTCGAGCGGTACGGTGCGGCGAACGTGGCCGCGTTCTTCGGTCTTAAGTTTGTCGAAGCCCGTTGCGATGACCGTCACGCGCAGCGCGTCGTCCATCGTTTCGTCAATGACGGTACCGAAGATGACTTCGACATCGTCTCCGGCCTCCTGCTGGATGATCGCCGTGGCCGCCGTGGCTTCACGGATGCCGAGCGACTGCCCCGCCGTGATGTTGACCAGCACGTTGCGCGCACCGGCGATTGACAATCCGTCGAGCAGCGGACTCGAGATGGCCTCGATTGCGGCACGCTCCGAGCGGTTCTCGCCCGAAACCGTGGCGGAGCCCATGAGCGCGGTACCACCGTTCTGCATCGTCGTCTTGACGTCGGCAAAGTCAAGGTTGATCAGGCCGTGTACGGTGATCAGATCACTGATACCGCGCGTGGCGTTGTAAAGCACATCATCCGCCATGCGGAAGGCATCGATGAGACTCGTGTCGTCATCGGCGATGTCGAGCAAACGCTCGTTCGGGATGACGATGAGCGTGTCTACGTTATCACGTAGCAGCTCGATGCCTTCGGCGGCCGCCTTGGATCGGCGGCGACCTTCGGCGTCGAACGGACGCGTCACGACGGCGACCGTAAGGATGCCGAGCTTTCGTGCGATCGCGGCCACGACGGGTGCGCCGCCGGTGCCGGTGCCGCCGCCCATGCCTGCTGTAATGAACAGCATGTCGAAATCCTGAATCGCCTGTTCGATCTCATTGCGATTCTCCTCGACCGCTTCGGCTCCTACACCCGGCCGGGCGCCGGCGCCAAGGCCTTTCGTAAGACTGCGGCCGGCCTGAATCTTGTGCGACGCCATGTTGGCCGATAGCGCCTGACCATCGGTATTGATGGCGATGAAATCTACGCCTTGAATACCACGGTTAACCATGTTGTTGATGGCGTTTCCACCGCCACCACCGACGCCGACGACGCCGATCTTAGCCTCTTCATTGAGGTCTTCGTCGAAGGTAAACCTCGAGCTGAACGAAGTCTCCATTGGTCCCTCCAGTGTTGAGTGTGAGTCTTAACTCGAAGTCGACTTCAGAATCCCGAGGTTGAGCGGCCCCGGAAAAGCCGGCTTCAGAGCATGAGTGATTGATGTTGTGATTAGTTAGAGTTCGTCGAACCAGCTTTTCATGCGGTTGGCGATTTTCCCGACGAGCGACTCGCCGGGTTCCTCATCGCCCGCCTCGGCACGGCGTCCCATATCGCCGCTAAAGCTGGTTCCGCCGACGGCTTCGGGCCGGAGTCCGTACAGGACAAGTCCGACGGCCGTCGCAAATTTGGGATCGTTGACCTCGCGCACGAGGCCGCCTGCGAGTCCGAGCGGCTTACCCATGCGCGTGTCCACGCCGAGCACTTCCGCAGCCAGATCGGCCGTGCCCGGGATGAGCGCTCCGCCACCCGTCAGCACAACGCCGGCCGACAGGTGCCGCGAGTAGCCGCTACGTTTGATTTCGATAGCCGCGATCTCCAGGATCTCCTCCATCCTCGGCTGGATGATCTGAGCCAGCGTACTGCGGCCGATGCTTTTCTCGGTGCGTCCGCCGAGGCCCGGAATGGTGATCTCTTCGTCGTCAGGTACGACATCGGCCATGGCCATGCCGAACTGGCATTTGAGCGCTTCGGCCTGATCTCGCATGACGCCCAGCCCGCGCCGGATGTCGTCGGTGACTTTGTTACCCGCGACGGCGATGACGGCGGTATGACGAATGGTGTTGTCTTCGAATACGGCGATATCTGTCGTTCCACCGCCGATGTCAATCAGCGCCACGCCGACTTCCTTTTCATCCGGGTGCAGAACCGAGAACGATGACGCCAGCGGCTCGAGCACGATGTCCGACACGTCGTATCCCGCCTTTTCGATGCACCGGTAAACGTTCTTGGCCGCCGAGACAAGACCGGTGATGATGTGGACGTTGGCTTCGAGCCGAACCCCACTCATTCCAACCGGATCGGCCACGCCGTCTTGACCATCCACAATAAAATCTTGTGGGATGACGTGCAGAATTTCGCGGTCGGCGGGCATCGCCACATGCGTGGTGTCTTCGAGCAGGCGCTGCACGTCTTGCTGAGTGATCTCCCGGTCGCGATTCGAGATCGTAATGACGCCGCGGCTCTGGAAGCTCTGCACGTGATCGCCTGCGATGCCGACGATGACGCTGTTGACGGACACACCGGCAGCGCGCTCGGCCTCGCCGATGGCCGACTGAACGGCGGCCACGGTGCGGTCGATGTTGACGACGACGCCGCGGTTAAGCCCGTCCGACTCGGCGACACCGACGCCGAGGATGTTGATCCGGTCGAGCTCGTCGGCGGCGGCAACGACGGCACACACCTTTGTGGTGCCGATGTCCAGTCCTACGACTATGCGTTCGTTCATGAAATTATATGTCTAAGCGTGCGCGGCAGACAGTCCGCCCCGCGGTAAATCACTTTCGTTCAGTCTGTCTAGTGACGATCTGACTGTTATAACGGAGGTCAATCTGTGCGAATTGAAGGTGCGGTTGTCCTGCCACGGCTTGGTGCCAGAAGGCATGCAATCGGTGTAGCCGCGCTGCAAAGTCATCCTTGCCGAGGCGAACGCGAATGGTCTCTCCACTCTGCGTCGGCAACGTCCGGATCCACACTTCGCCATCTTGTAGCTCGACTTCGGCGATCAGCGACGTGACTTCGCGTGGTAGCTTCTCCTGCGACCCGGCAAAACCGCGAAGCGGCTCATCAAGCTCGAGTTCGCCGTGAAAGGCCGGCACATCTCCCCGTACCACCGGCACGTCGAATACGGCATCCGCGCGCATCGGCATCGCCTTCCCCATCGCATCCACGTAATACGCGGGACGCCCATCACCACCGAGCACCATCATGACCGGCGTGCGCTCCGTCACACGGATATCCACGCTTCCGGTCGGCCAGCGGCGGACGTTTGCTTCGCGAATCCACGGCAGCGTTGCTAATGCCGCGGCCACGGAATCCGGGTTGACGTCGATGAGCATCCGCGTCGAGTCGATGCCCGCCTGAGTTCGAATAGCGTCCTCGGCTGTGAACCGCGTGCCGTCGATTCGAACGGCGTCGACCTGAATCCCCACAACCCATTGCCAAATGAGTCCGGCACACGCCACGATGACGAGACACCCGAGGGCACCGACGATGATGCCAAGCCGCCGAGTCGACTTCTTCGCGCTCATGCCGCACCTCGTTGGTCGTTAAGTGCCTCTACGAACTGCTGCCCGTAGCGATAAATGTCTCCCGCGCCCATCGTTATGACGGTGTCTCCGGGTTGCACGACGCCGAGCATGTATTCGGCCAGGTCCTCTTTATCGGCCACATAATGCACGCCGCGGTGCCCATATCGTCTGACGAGTTCCGCCAGCATGTCGCCGTCGATGCCGGGAATTGGCTCTTCGCGCGCCGGATAGATCTCGGTGATGATGAGCACATCCGAGTTGAAGAAGGATCGTGCGAACTCCTCCTTGAAATCGCGCGTGCGGGAGTACAGGTGCGGCTGGAAAACCGTCACGATGCGGCGATCCGGCCAGCCCGAGCTTGCGGCTTCGAGCGTGGCCACGATTTCCGTGGGATGGTGTGCGTAGTCGTCGATCACCAGGATGTCGTTGATCTGGCCGACCTCTTGGAAGCGCCGCTGCACGCCCGAGTATTTCTGAAGCGCTCGCTTTACGTGGTCGAAGTCAATCTCGAGCTCACGCGCCACTGCGATCGACGCCAGTGCATTGCGGACGTTATGCAAGCCCGGCGCCTTGATCGTGACGTCGCCCAGTCGTTCCGTGCCTGCGATCACGTCGAAGCGCGTCTCCAGCCCGTCTTGAACGATGTTTTCGGCGCGTAGCTCGGCCTGACGAGATGTCCCGTATGTGAGGACGCGCCGGTCGATCTGGCTGACGATCTCCTGAACCGTTGGATCGTCGAGACAGAGAATAGCGACGCCGAAGAACGGCACCGAGTTGGCGAACTGCACGAAGGCCTGCTTGATCTCGTCGAGGTTCTTGTAGATGTCGAGATGATCGGCCTCAATGTTCGTGATGACGGCGATTGATGGCGTCAGACGCAGAAAGGTGCGGTCGTATTCATCGGCTTCGATGATGATAATGTCGCCCTCGCCCGCCACGGCATTCGACCCAAACACGGTCACCTTGCCGCCCACGATGATCGTCGGGTCGAAACCTCCTTCACTTACAACCAGCCCGGTGATGGAGGTCGTCGTCGTTTTGCCGTGCGTCCCGGCGATGCAGATCCCGTACTTCATCCGCATCAACTCGCCGAGCATTACCGCACGCGGGATAATCGGGATGCGCCGCCGCTCGGCTTCGAGCGTCTCAGGATTGCTCTTCACTCGAATGGCCGACGAGTGCACCACGACATCGGCATCCTCTACATTCTCCGCGCTGTGCTTCTCATAGATGCCCGCACCCAGCGACTCGAGGCGTCTCGTCACCTCGGTACTGTGCAGATCAGATCCCGTCACATGGTAGCCGCGGTTCAGCAGCACTTCGGCAATCGAGCTCATGCCGATGCCGCCGATGCCGACCATGTGCACCTTCTTGATGCGTCCGAGTGATGATTGTCGTCGTCGTTCCGTCATTCGTTCAATAATTTCTCACGCGTCAGTCGCCGGCGAATCCGGCGTGCCGCAGCACGTCTCGCGCGATGTTATCTGCGGCGTCGGGTCGGGCCAGCGATCCCGCGGCCGTCGTCATTCTCTCCAGCCTCGCCTCATCACCGAGAAGTGATGCCACCGTCTCGGCGAGACCGGCCTGTAGCCTCATTTCGGGAAGCAGATCTGCAGCGCCCGCCCGTTCCAGACTCTGTGCGTTCTTGGTTTGATGATCCTCAGCTACGTTTGGGGATGGAACGAGCACGGCCGGCGTTGCCGTCACCAGCAATTCGCTGCATGTGATAGCGCCGGCGCGGCACAATGCCAGATCGGATGCCGCGTACGCCAAATCCATCCGGTCCACATACTTCATGAACCGCAACCGGGGATGTTCGGCGATGCGCGGCCGAATAGCATCGAAGTAACGCTCGCCTGTCTGCCAGAGCAGGTAATGTGATTCGTCGGCAAGAAGCGTATCGAGATGCCGCTCCACCGCGTCGTTGATGGCCCCGCTGCCGAGCGATCCGCCAAACACGAACAGCGTTCGGGCCTCGGCGGGGATGTCAAAATGTTCTCGGCCCGCTTCTCGCGTGGCCTCGAGTAGTGCTCGCCGGGTCGGATTTCCCGACAAAACTGTACGGCCCGCGGGGAAGTAGGGCTCGGCCTCCGGAAAGGCGATGTGGATCGATGCGGCCCGTTTGCCCAGCAGTTTGTTGGTCATTCCTGCGTAGGCGTTCTGCTCCTGCAACACGATCGGCTTCCGCCGCAGACTCGCTGCCAGCAGAACCGGCCCCGACACGTAGCCGCCGGTGCCGACAACGACGTCCGGATCGAAGCCTTTGATTAGCGCCACGCCCTGTGCCATGCCGCGCCCGAGCTTGATTGGGAACGACAGGTTCCGCGCCGACAGCGACCGCTGGAATCCCGAGACGGTGATCGGATGGATAGCATAACCGGCTTTCGGCACGGCCTGCCACTCCATACGCTCGCGCGTGCCCGCAAACTGAATCACGGCATCAGGCTCGATCTCGCGCACCGCGTCGGCGATGGCGATCGCCGGGTACACGTGGCCGCCGGTTCCACCTCCGGCAAACAGTATGCGGGGAGCTCGATGCGTCATGCCGTCTCGATCTGTCGTGAGATGTTGAGAAGGATGCCCACCATGATGCCGGTTGCAAGCATTGACGTTCCGCCGTACGACACGAATGGAAGCGGCAGCCCCGTCACCGGGAAAAGTCCGCATGCCACGCCCGCATGGATGAAGGCGTACAGCACCAACATCGATGTAAAGCCGACCGCCAGAAAGAGCCCGAGCGGATCGGGCGCGTTTCGGGCGATGCGCAGAAAGCCTCGCAGCAGGATGATCATGAAACAGCCGATCAGTAGTGCCAACCCGAAAACGCCGTACTCCTCGGCCACGATGGCAAAAATGAAGTCGTTGTAGGGCGCCGGCAGGAAGTCGCGCTGGATGCTTTTGCCCGGGCCCACGCCGGTGAGGCCGCCCATCGCAAACGCAATCTTGGCCTGCTGTGCCTGATATCCTTCGTCCTGCGCGCTGAAGACTTCGGCTTCCTCCGTGTTCGGAAAGATCTTGACGCCGAGATAGGCCTCCACGCGCGCGGCACGGTTCGGCGAGCCAAGCAAGAGCAGAAATGCGAGCACCAGACTCGCCGCCGCAAGTCCACTCAAATGAAGCGCACTCACGCGCCCCACGAAACACATCAGCGAGGCGGACACCACGACGAGCGCGGCCGTCGAGAGGTCTTCAATGCCGATCATCACGCCGGTGACGAGTATCCAGACGAACAGCGGTACGAACGATCGAGCAAAGCTCTTGACGTACGTCTGCTTCCGCGTGAGCAGCACGCCGATGTATAGTATCAGCGCCACCTTCGCGAGGTCGGACGGCTGGAAGCCGAACGCACCGATCTGCAGCCACCTCGATGCACCGCCCGAGGTGATGCCGACGATCGGCACCAGAAACAGCACGATGATCGATACGATGAGTCCAAATCGGCTCAGCCGCGCCAGCTTGTGGTAATCTATCCGGCTGAAGATGACGACCATCGCCAGACCCAGCCCAACGCGTTGCAAATGCCGCAGCAGAAATCGCTCGGTGTCGCCGTCGGCCTTTGTCGCCGCCAGAAACGCGATGGCGCTGTAGACGGCCACGATGCCGATCGCACAGAGCAAGAGCACGGCCCAGAGCACGTACTTATCGGCCGGGTTCTGAGCGCGAAGCTTCGTTTGTATGGTTTCTAATACTGCCATCCTCGAAAGGACCTCACAAAAAGCGCGTTACTTAAAGTGCCATCACGGCATGCCGGAAGGCGTCTCCGCGATCCTCGAAATTTTTGAACATGTCGAACGAGGCGCAGGCCGGGCTGAGCAGCACGATCTCGCCGGGCTTGGCCATCCCTTGTGCCACTCGCACGGCCTCGTCCATCGAACCGGCTCGCACGGCAAAGTCCACCAGATCACCAAGTGATTCTTCGATGCGCTCGGCCGCCGAACCGATCGTGATAAGGCCGCGCACTTTGCTCTTGACCAGCGCGGCGATTTCCTCGTAGTCGTTCCCTTTGTCGATGCCGCCCGCGATGAGGACGACCGGCTCGGTGAAACTCTCGAGTGCGTACCAGACCGCGTTCACGTTGGTGGCCTTCGAGTCATTGACATACCGAACTTCGTTTCGCTCACGAATGAACTCCAGCCGATGCGGGATGCCCTCGAACGTCCGCATGCTCTCGCGCAGCGGTTCGTTCGAGACCTCGAGAAAGCGCGCGGCCATGGAAGCTGCCAGCGAATTGTAGAGGTTGTGTGGGCCTCTGAATGCGAGCTCTTCGTATGGCATGAGCACCTCCTCGTTATCGTTGAATCGTATGACGATGTCGCGGCCGAAGATGAAAGCACCTTCGTCGACTTCGCCGTTCAGTGATATTGCCAGCCGCTTGAGCCCGGCCGGCACTCCCCGCTCGACGCGTGCCGAGACGACGGGGTCATCGGCATTGTAGACGAGACAGTCTCCCTCCCCCTGATTCTCAAAAAGCCGGAACTTGGCGTCGGCGTAACGGCCGAAGTCGTTCCTGTATCGATCAAGATGATCCGGAGTGATGTTCAGCAGCACGCCCACACGCGGACGGAAAGTGTCGATGTGGTCGAGCTGAAAACTTGAGATTTCGAGCACGGCCACGTCCGACGCATCCAAACTGTCGGCGTGGTTGGAAAACGGCTCGCCGATATTGCCCGCGACGATGTGCGGCCTCTTTGCCGTGGCTAACACGTGACCCAGGAGTGCCGTCGTGGTTGTCTTGCCGTTCGAGCCGGTGATGGCCGCGATCGGTGCATCACAAAACCACGATGCCACCTCGATCTCGCTGTAAATGCGTTTGCCGTCGGCCACAAACTGCTCGATCAGCGGCGCGGTATCGGGAATGCCCGGGCTTTTGACGACGATATCTGCATCGAGGGCGCGACCTGAATGCCCGCCATACTCGAACGGAATGCCTGCCTCGTTGAGGGAAGCAACGGCCACCGGATCTTCGGCGCCGCGCTCCGTGACGAACGCCTCCACGCCGTGGCGGGCCAGCAACCTTGCTGCAGCGACGCCGCTCCGGCCCGCGCCGACCACGGTCACTCGTTTCTCAGTGAGGCCTTGCCTTGTCATCGCACCCTCAGCGTCAACAGTGCCGCGATGATGGTGACCGCCGTCACAATCCAGAAGCGAACGACGATCTTGGCTTCGTGCGTGCCCTGGGCTTCATAATGGTGATGAAGGGGTGCCATCAAAAAAATGCGTTCGCCACGCCCGGTGCGCCGCTTCGTGTATTTGAAGTAGCCGGTCTGGATGATGACCGACAGCGCCTCGAGGAAGTACACGGCGCCAAGCAGCGGGAGCAGCAGTTCTTTGCGGATGGCCAGCGTCAGTGATGCAATGGCAGCGCCAAGGGCCAGCGAGCCGGTATCACCCATGAAGACGGTGGCCGGATATCCGTTGTACCACAGGAAGCCGAAACATGCCGCGACCATCGCCGCCACGAATACCGTGAGCTCGCCCGTTCCCGGCAGATACATGATGTCGAGAAACTCCGCCATCACCACGTTGCCCGATGCATAGCACAGCACCATCAATCCGAGAGAGACGAACGCGGTGACGCCGGTGGTGAGGCCGTCGAGGCCGTCGGTCAAGTTGACGGCGTTCGAAACGGCCGTCATAATGAACACGGTGACCGGCAGATACACGATCCAACCGAGGTCCATCGCGCCGAACCATCCCTCGAAAAAGTGATAGTCGAAGACTTTGTCTTTGATGAACGGCAGGTAAGTCGTGGTGTGATACGGCTCAAACGCCGGCGTGAAATAGAGCACACTGCCCACGATGAGCCCGATCGTGACCTGCGCCGCCACTTTCGCCCGAGCCGGGATGCCGTCTTTGTTTTTCCTGACGGTCTTCGTGTAGTCGTCGATGAAACCGACGAGGCCCATCCAAAGCGTCGCGAGCATGATCAGCCAGACGTACGTCTCGGCAATAGCACCCCACAGCAGCGTGGCTATCGATATGGAGAGTAAAATGATGACACCCCCCATCGTCGGCGTGCCGGCTTTATGCGTGTGATCCACAGCTCCGGCATCTTCACCTTCACGAACCCGCTCACCGAGCTGCTTCGTCGAGAGCCAGTTGATGATGTGCCGTCCCGCAAACAGCGCGATACACAGGGCCGTGATACCGGCCAGCGCGGCTCGCACCGTGATGAATTGGAACACCTGGAAGCCCGGTGGGCTGAATGTCTGCTCCAGATATTCGAATAAGTAGTAAAGCATCTGCCTGCGTTGTTTCGCGAAGGAGCGGTAGCGCCTCTCTATTGCTCGGTTGGGAGGGCACCGAACGCGATGGCGACCTCGGCTCGGTCATCGAACGAGATGCGTTTGTCGCCGATGATCTGGTAGGGTTCGTGTCCTTTGCCGGCTACAAGCACGACGTCTCCCGGACGTGCCGATACCGACGCCAGCCTGATGGCTTCGCGCCGGTCGACAACCCAGTGAGCTCGTTCGGGCGAATTCATCCCTCGACGGATGTCGTTCATGATTGCCTCCGGCTCTTCGAGCCTCGGATTATCGCTGGTGACGATGACGTGGTCGGCATACGCCTCCGCAATCGATCCCATGATGCGCCGCTTCGAGGTGTCTCGGTTGCCTCCGCAACCAAAGACGCACCATATCTGCTGATTGGGTTGCCGGGTTTCATGGATGGCCTTCAGCACATTCTCGAGTGCGTCGGGGGTGTGGGCGTAATCGACGATCACGGTCCGTCCATCCTCAAAACTCATCTGCTCGAAGCGCCCCGGCGCCGGCGGCGCCTCCGCCAGCGACTGGATCAGGTCATTTCGATCGATGCCCAGCGCGACGCCTGATGCATAAGCCGCCGCAATGTTGTAAGCGTTGAACCGCCCAACAAGCCTGAAACGCTGCCTGTGGCCGTCGAGCTCGAGTTCGATGCCGCCGAGATTGTTATCGACGATATGGAAGCGGATGTCGGCTTCGGAAGACCTCCCGAACGACAGCTTTTGAGCCGCAGTCTTTTCAACCATTCGCGCGCCCAGTTCGTCGTCGATGTTGAAGACGGCAGTCGCATCGGCGGACAGCTGGTCGAACATGCTCCGCTTCGCGAGGAAGTAATCGTCGTAAGATGGGTGGTAATCCAGGTGGTCGCGGCTAAGATTGGTGAACACCGCTACGTCGAATTCGATGCCGTAAACGCGATGCTGATGTAGTGCGTGCGACGAGACCTCCATGGCCAGGTAGCGGCACTCTTCCCGCTTCATTCGAGCGATGATTCCGTTCAGCTCGATGGCATCGGGCGTGGTGTGCGTGACCGGCGTAATGAGATCTCCGATGCGCACTTCGACCGTGCCGATGAGCCCGCTCTTGTAACCGAGTCCGCTCAGCATGCCGTAAATGAGCATGCTGGTCGTCGTCTTTCCGTTGGTGCCGGTAATGCCTACAGCGCCGATGCCTTGCGACGGATTGCCGTAAAATCTGGTGGCAAGTACCGCGAGCGCGCGCCGCGAATCGTGTACGCGTACGAAGCTGGTGCCGGAGGCGTAAGTGTCCTCCGGCACCACCTCGCACACGATGGCGACAGCTCCGTTAATAACAGCCTTGTCAATGAACATGTGGCCGTCCGCTGTACCTCCGCGGATGGCCACAAATGCGCCGCGTCGACCCACCTTCCGGCTATCATTAGATAGGTGATCGATCACGATGTCGTTAAGCGCGATGTCGTCAAGCTTATCAGGCGCGAGAACCAGCAGTCCCTCTTCTTTCAGGGCATTTACGAGTGTAGAAAGGCGCATCGCGTCTGGATAGCGGGTGTCATGATTCCGATGGTGATCAACGAAGCGTAAGAATTGCCGTCTCCGGACGAGGTGCTCCGGCCTGTGGCGATTGTCGAACAACCGTCCCGCTTCCTTCTATCCTCACGTCAACATCCATTGCCCGCAGCCAGTACATTGCTTCGCGCGCCGTAAGCCCCGTCAAATCAGGCATCTGCGGATCCCTGTCATTTCGAGTGTCGGCGAGCGTGATCCGCGTTCGTTCGAGCGGCACTGTTCGCTCGCCGGGTGCCGGTAGCTGCGAGGAAACGGGAAGAAATGCCTGCTGCTCGTCCGGCCACGCCACCTGAAGATTTCTTGCTGAGAGCCGGGCGGTTGCCACGGCGGCCGGTTTGCCTGTAAAGTCCTCGACTTCCACTGGCAGATAATCAGGCAGTGTATCTCGAGGCGCGACGTGATCGGCCACTTCGGGGAGCGTTGCGAGCCATCGCTGGGCCGTGCGCTGAAACACGGGCGCGGCAACGGTACCACCGTAAACACTCGTCCTCGGCTCATCCATCACCACGATCATCGCCACGGCGGGCTCATCGGCCGGAAAGAATCCGACGAACGATGCCCGATAGGCGCCTGAGACGTAGGCGCCGTCTTGCACCTTGCGCGCCGTGCCGGTTTTGCCGGCAACTTTCATCCCCTCAATCTGAGCCTGGCGCGCGGTACCTTCGGTCACCGCCTTCTCGAATGCGGGGATGAGGCTGCGTGCTGTTTCGGCATCGAATGCGCGACGCACGGAGTCCATCGGGACGGTCCACGTCGTGCGGCCCGTAACATCACGGCGCTCTGCGACAATATGAGGCTGGACGAGCAGCCCGCCATTGGCCAGCGCTGCGTATGCCGTCACGATCTGGAGCGGCGTGGCATCGATTGCATAACCGATGCTCATCGACGTCTTCGACGTCCGGTTCCAGTTCCGTGGATTGGGGAGGGTGCCACTGACTTCCCCCGGCAGATCCACGTACGTTGGCAGCCCGAATCCGAAGTTGCGAACGTATTGATAGAACGCGCCGTCGTCAACCTTCAGGATGGTGCTCGCCGTGCCGACGTTGCTCGACACCGCGATGGCGTCCTCAAACGAAATGCGGCCGTGCGCCCGTGTGTCGCGCATGGTTCGCCCGCCGAACACCGCCGATCCGTTGCCGGTGTCGATGGTGTCGCTCAGCGAGATGACGCCTTGTTCGAGCGCAGCCACGGCCGACACCAGCTTGAACGTGCTCCCCGGCTCCATTCGGTCGGTGATGGCATGCAAGCGCCTTACGTCGTCTCGGTAGCTGGATGCGCGGTTCGGGTTGTACGTCGGCGCACTTGCCATGGCCAGGATGGCACCGGTGTGCGGGTCGATCGCAACGGCCGTGCCCCAGCGAGCGCCTGCATCGGCCACACCTCGGGCGAGCTCCTCCTCGAGGATTGCCTGCCGCACGAGGTCAATCGTCAAGACGATTGACTCGCCATGGTGCGGATCAACGACTTGCCCGCCAACGGATGCCTTTAGCATGCCGAGTCGGTCGCGCTTGACGGCTCGTCTGCCATCCTCGCCGCGCAGAAACTCATCGTACTGAAGCTCGACGCCTGCAATCCCGCGCCCATCCGTATCCACGAAGCCCAGCACGTGGGCTGCAGCCTCGTCGTAATTGTACCGACGTGCGTACCGCTCAGTCAGAATCAATCCCGGGACGTCCCATCCGTCGATCACTTCTTTCTGTCGCTCACTCAGATTGCGGGCGAGCAGCACGTACTGCGGACTCCGACGGCCATTTACGCGCCGTTCGATCCGAGCCCGGCTTTCGCCTGTAAGCTTTGACAGTCTTTCAAAGAACGATCCGGCAACTGCCGGAGTGAAGCCACGTGTCGTAGGGTCGAGTGCGAGGTCGTAGCGCGGTGCGTTGACGGCGAGTGTTCGGCCCGCCCGGTCGAAAATCACCCCGCGCATAGCCGGAAGCGTCACAAACGAGCTGGCTTGACGCTCGCCCTGCTCTTTTAATTCAGCGCCGTCTCCGATGTGGACGCGCAGAATTTGACCGACAACGAAGACGGGTAGCAGTGCCAGCAGGGCCAGCACCACGTACATTCGCGCATATATTTGATCTCGGGTACCCACGTCAGCTCTACATCCGCGTATTTCGGCCGCACGGCGGCATCAATCTGCAAGTCGGTGAATCTGTATTGCCGGCCCGTAGGTGAAGCCTTCTTCGAGGCCAATGCTGTGAGCACGGTCGTAAATTGTTTTCGGCCCGGTCAATCGATCGAACTCGCCCTTTACGCGATTATATTTGAGATGCAGGCGCAGATTCTCACGGCGAAGCTCCTGCACATCTGCGAGTAACTGCTGTGTGGAATGCACGTGGCCCACGTACAGCGTGAAGAGCGTCACGGCGGTTACCAGCATGAGTACGAAGCGGGCCGTGCTAACAGGCAGTCCGCCGATTCCTTTCTTGCCGGAGCGGGGTGTGCGCTCGTTCTTGGCCGCGAGATCCTTCCAGCCGGGCAGTCCGCTGTACGTCTTGGGGTGCTTGGCGGGCGGACGCGTGACCTTGCGCGCAGCCGGCTTATTAGAAGACGGCTTGCGGACGGTATACGTGCGGGCAGGTTTTTTCGTAACAACCGACATCGAGGTAACCGAACTACAGGGTCGAACTGCGGCTACTGCGCGGGGACCCGGACGCGTTCGGCCGAACGAAGCCGGGCGCTGCGTGCCCGCGGATTCCGCTCTACTTCTATCGGCCCGGCTTCCACAGGCTTTCTGTGGAATTCCTTCCAGCCGACCAGCGGATTCCCGAACGTGTCGCGTTCGAGGATACCCTCGAAGTTGCCGGTGCGGAAGAACCGCTTGACCCGCCGATCTTCGAGCGAGTGATAACTGATCACGACGGCCCGGCCACCGATAACAATCGTCTCGGCCATGGCCTCCAACGCGCGCTCAACCTCCCCCAACTCATCGTTCACCGCGATCCGAATGGCTTGAAACACGCGCGACAACGCCTTCACCTCGTCTCGCGTCGGCACGGCCGCGCGTACCAGCTCGGCGAGTTCGTGCGTGGATGAGATGGGTCGCGCCGCGACGATCGTCCGTGCGATACGCCGCGAGGCACGCTCTTCGCCGAACTCGTAGATCACATCCGCCAGCCGATCTTGCGGCCAGTCGTTGATGATCGAGAGCGCCGAAAGCCCCGCCGACCGATCCATCCGCATGTCCAGTTCGCCGCTTTCGCGGTAACTGAAACCACGGTCAGACGCGTCGATCTGATGAGACGACACGCCCAGATCGAGCACGACCCCGTTCACCTGTTCGATGCCGATCTGCTTCAGGTGCTGCGCGAGATCCCCAAAAGGGCCATGCACAAGCACCAGCCTTCCACGATCGATCTCACCGCTCAACCGGCGACCGGCTTCGTCAATAGCCCGCTCGTCGCGGTCGATTCCGATGACCTTCGCACCTTCTCCCAGCACATCGAGCAGGGCTGCCGTGTGGCCGCCACCGCCAAGTGTGCCGTCTACGTAAACACCGTCTACGTCGGTAATCAGGTCCCTAACGACAGTATGCCAAAGAACGGGTGCATGGTAGCTCGTCGCGTACCTCAACGGGTCGTCCGTGCCACCATGCATATCATCTAAATCAAAGCTGCTTTCCTCGCTCATTACATGCCCATGACGCGCTCCGCCAGTTGTTCATACCCTTCCTCCTGTTCATCGAGGTGGCGGTTGAACGTCTCAGGATCCCAAATCTCAATCTTGTTGAGCGAGCCGATGACAAGCGCGCGATCCTTGATGCCGGCAAAATCCATCAGTGATTTCGGAAGACTGATGCGGCCCTGGGCATCCAACGACACCTCCTCTGCCCACATCATGACCATCCGAACCAGGTTACGAGCCTCTTTCCGGTACATGTTCAGATCGCTCAACTCCTCTTCGACACGCTCCCAATGGTCGAGCGAGTAAGCAAAAATGCTCTTTTCAAATCCCCGGGTGAGCGTGAACGTGTTTTTGGCTTCCGGATTAAGGGCACTTCTCATCTTGGCCGGGATCGCGAGGCGACCCTTGCTGTCGACAGAGTATTCCGCTTGACCCTTGAATGCAGCCATCGTACGATCACCACCGGTTCACCACAGCAGTGGGTAACTATGGACCTATTCCCCACTTTTCCCCACATGGTGCCACAAAGGTACTGTATTGATGAGTAAAGTCAAGCCTTAACGCAGAATAATTCGATGCTTGCGCGGTGAAGATGCACATATGTATGTGCGAGGCATGTGCCTGGCGAGAGGCCATAAAAAAAGCCCGGTCGGAGAATGATCCGACCGGGCGCGGTATCGTAGTTATGGACCTTTAGGTCAGGGGCTGACCCGGAATAGGAGGCCGCCGCCTATCGTGAAGAAGTCCCAATCACCGAGGGAGAGACCTACCTGAGCAAACGGGCGCATCTGGCCGAACCCGAAGGTCGCGCCTGCGAAGAGGTTCAATCCCGGCTCCGTACTCGAATCTGAGACGTTAACCCCGAAATCAGAGTAGTCCCATGATATGCGGGAGATGGCGAGACCGGCACCGGCGTACGGCGTGAAGGCCTGGTTGTC
>CAZRTY010000005.1:0-10118 GCA_964603055.1 uncultured Rhodothermales bacterium
TGCCGGCGGTCTCCCGTTTCCGATGCCCGTAGAGATCGCGGTAAACGGCGAGCGGCAGCGCCATCTACTTCCTAGCGGCCGCGCAACGATTGACGTGCCGTCAGGCGCACGTGTCGAAGTCGACCCGGACGCCTGGCTGCTGCGAGACTGATTCCCCAGAAACACTACCGCAAACAAAAAGCCCCGGCCGAACGATTTCAGCCGGGGCTTTTGCGTACAAATACGTGCGCTCGATCAGATGTTGATCGGCTCTCCGATGGCTGCGCGCGTGGCTTCCATCACGCCTTCCGAGAGGGTCGGGTGTGGATGCACGGCCTCGATGATCTCGTGCCACGTCGTCTCAAGTGTGCGCGCGGTGACCACTTCGGCGATAAGCTCAGTGGCATCGCGGCCGATAATGTGGCAACCAAGCAGCTCGCCGTACTTGGCATCGTAGATGATCTTGATGAAGCCCTCGGTATGGCCGAGTGCCGTGGCTTTGCCCGAAGCCGTGAAGGGGAATTTGCCGACTTTGAGTTCGTAGCCGGCTTCCTTGGCGGCCTTCTCCGTATAGCCGACTGATGCAATCTGCGGCTGGCAGTAGGTGGCACCGGGGATGCCGAGGCGATCGAGAGGCTGGACATCCCGGCCGGCAATTTTCTCGATGCAGATCACGCCCTCGTGACTGGCTTTGTGCGCGAGCCACGGTGCACCGGCTACGTCGCCGATGGCGTAGATGCCTTCGACGTTAGTGCGGTTGAACTCATCGACCACGATCGTGCCGCGCTCGGTCTTCACGCCGACCTCCTCGAGACCGAGGTTCTCGATGTTACCCACGACGCCGACGGCGGAAAGCACCTGATCGCATTCGATCACTTCCACGCCTTTCTTCGTCTTGACGTGGACCTTGAGCGTTTTGCCCTTGGTGTCGACCTTCTGCACCTCGGCTGAGGTCATCGTCTTGATGCCCTGCTTCTTGAACGAGCGGGCGAGCTCTTTGGAGACATCCTCATCCTCAACCGGCACGATGCGATCCATCAGCTCGACGATGGTTACCTCGGTGCCCATGTTGTGGTAGAAGTAGCCAAACTCGACACCGATCGCGCCGGCGCCGCAAATGACGAGACGCTTCGGCGCCGTCTTCTGGAGCATGGCTTCGCGGTACGCGATGATCTTCTTGCCGTCGACCGGCAGGGGCGGGATCTCCCGCGAGCGCGCACCGGTGGCGATGATGATGTGCTTGGCACTGATCTCACGCTTTTCGCCGATCTTCTCGCCGTCCATGTTCTCGGAAGGCTCGATCGCGACTTTGCCTTTGCCGGCGACGCGCGCACGACCGTAGATGACGTCGATCTTGTTCTTCTTCATCAGGAACTCGACGCCCTTGTTCATCTTGCCCGCCACGTCGCGGCTCCGCTCGATGACCTTGTCGAACTTGGGCGTAACCTCACCCTTGAGCTCGAGTCCGTACGACTTCAGATTGCGCGTGTCTTCAAGCACTTCGGCGCTACGCAACAGCGCCTTGGTCGGGATACAGCCGACGTTCAGGCAAACGCCTCCCAGCTTATCCTTCTCGATGACCGCTGTCTTGAAACCGAGATGCGTGGCCCGGATAGCCGTCTCGTAGCCACCTGGTCCCGTTCCGATCACGACGACATCGTACTGATCATTCTTGGCCATATCCACAGTTGAATTACGTTAAAAGCGCAGAAGTGCAGCGCGGAAAATAACCGGAGTTCAACTACGTTGCCAAAAATGGCCGCAACGGGGCAGGCAAACTTGTGTGAAAACGCTTCTTTTCCCGCTTCACGAGGTGTTGCGATGACGCCGCAACCCCCACATCAGCTTGTTGCGCAACGTATCGAAGTAGTGCTGATCCTCCAAACGGACGACGCGGATGGCGAAGTCGGCGCGCGTGAACATTACATCGACAGATCCCGACGTGTACTCGGTGCTCGCGCCGTCGCCCGCGAGTACGAACGCCTGCCTCTCGGTGTCGATGCGGGCGTGAATGCGGCAGGTGTCCTCAAGCACGATCGGCCGGACGGTCAGGCTATGGGATGCGATCGGGGAGATGACGAAAACCGCCGCGCCGGGGCTCACGATTGGCCCGCCAACCGACAATGAGTACGCCGTCGAACCGGTTGGCGTTGAGATGATGATGCCGTCGGCCCAATAGTTATTGAGCGGTACGTCGTTTACGTCGACATCGACGGCAACCAGACCTGCGCGGCCGCTGCGCTCAATGACGAACTCATTCAGCGCGAAGTGGCGCTCCGTGCGCGAACCATTCGTGACGAGGGCCTCGATGCATGAGCGATCTTCCACCACGTACCGGCCGCTTTCGATGGCGAGCACGGCATCCTGCATCTGCTCCGTCTCGATCCCGGCCAGAAACCCGAGCCGCCCAATGTTAACGCCGAGAATGGGAGTCCCGCGGTCCGCAACCTGATGCGCCGTATGAAGGAACGTGCCGTCGCCGCCGAAGGAGAGAATGATGTCGGCGGCAGAGGCGAGGTCATCGGTCTGCGCTTCTCGACACGCAGACTCGGTTAGAAGGAGGCGCTCAAGCAGGCCGTCCGCGACCTCCGGCGTCATGCAGAAGTCGATCGACTCATCGATCATCCAGCGAACCAGCCGAGCCGCCGGTTCCCAGAGCTGGTCCTTCGTCGTGTTACCTGTGATGCCGTACGTCATGTGGCCGCGCTTGGGTGGTGTGGGAAGCTATCTGTGGACTTTCCCATAAGCAAGCAGGAAGGCTTGCCGCGTCTCACAGCAACGGGCCGCTCTCGATAAGGCAAGGTTACGACCGCTGGATACGGGCGTCTTGCGTCAAACATGACTTCGCGAAAAAGATATGCTGGCACATGTTTGGAGTAGCACGCCCATTGGCGTCGACGCGCTTCCTGTTGAGGTGGAAGTGCACGCTCGCAATGGCCTTCCCAAGTTCCACGTGGTGGGGCTGCCGGACGGAGCCGTCCGGGAAAGCCACAACCGCGTCTCAGCCGCGTTACGGACGACCGGCTTGCCGAATCCGCGTGGCGTGATCACCATTAACCTGGCTCCGGCAGATATCCGCAAAGAAGGTGCAGCGTTCGACTTGCCGATCGCCATCGGCATGATCGGCGCTGCGTCCGGCTGCTATACGCCCGATGTGCTGGGGCAGTATTTCATCATGGGCGAACTGGCGCTCGACGGCACGGTGCGGCCTGTAAAAGGCGTATTGCCAATGGCAATGCGCGCACGGGACGAGGGGAAGCAGGCCGTCATCGTCCCGTACGACAACGCGGCCGAAGCAGCCGTGGTAGAAGGACTTGATGTCTATCCGGTTCGACATCTGAAGGAGGCGCACAGCTTGTTGATGTACCCCGGCCAGGATCACTCGCCGTACCGCCGAGATGTGTCGGCACTGTTCGAGTCGGCCGGGCACTATGCCGTTGATTTTGCTGATGTTCGTGGACAGGAGAACGTCAAGAGGGCGCTCGAAGTGGCGGCCGCGGGCGGCCACAACGTTTTATTGGTGGGGCCTCCCGGATCAGGTAAGACGATGTTGGCGCGGCGTCTACCCACGATCATGCCACCACTGGTGGTCGACGAAGCGCTGGAGACGACCAAGATTCATTCGGTGGGAGGGAAGCTGGCGGCCAAGGCCGGACTCGTGGCCACGCGACCGTTTCGGTCACCACATCACACAATCTCGGATGCCGGGCTCTGCGGCGGCGGTGTAAATCCGGCACCCGGCGAGATCTCACTTGCGCACAACGGCGTGCTCTTTCTCGACGAACTGCCCGAATTCAAGCGGCAGGTGCTGGAGGTACTGCGCCAACCGCTCGAGGAAGGCTGTATAACCATCGCCCGTGCACGCTCAACAGTAAGTTACCCCGCCCGGTTCATGCTCGTCGCCAGCATGAATCCGTGCCCGTGCGGCCACCTGAATGATCCGATGCGTGAGTGCGTGTGCGCGCCGGTACAAGTGCAACGTTACCTCGCAAAAATCAGCGGGCCACTGATGGACCGCATCGACCTGCACATCGAAGTCACGCCCGTTCCGTTCGAAGAGCTTAACCGGCGCGGCGACGGTGAACCCTCGGCAGATGTCCGCGTCCGGGTGATGCAAGCGCGGCAAGTGCAAGGGCGCCGATTTGAAGGCGCATCCGGTGTTCACTGCAACGCGCAGATGGGTACGCGTATGGTACGGAAGTACTGCGCGCTCAGTACCGAAGGACAGCAGCTCATGAAAATGGCCATCGCGCGGCTCGGCCTGAGCGCACGGGCTTATGACCGGATACTCAAAGTCAGCCGCACGATTGCCGACATGGCCGGCGCGGCCGACATCCAGACCGAGCATTTATCCGAAGCCATTCAGTATCGCTCGCTAGACCGGAGCTGGTGGACCGGATAGGTCCGCGTTCGTCAGCGTTGGGGCCGTGTATCCTCTCGTTCCGTTGCCATCAGTACGCGCAGGTCGAGCGCCCGAGCTGTGGAGGCGACGGCCGCAAACTGTTCGACGGTGGCTCGTCGGTCGGCTCGCAAGACGACGGCTTCCCGACCCTCCCGACCTTCCCGCATAGCCTCGAGCAGATTCTCGCGACTGGTGCGCCGCTGATCGACAAAATACTCGCCATCCTCCGTGATCACCACGGTGAGGAACTGGCCCTGCGCCGGCGCCGACGTGTCGGCCTCTGGCAGGTTCACCTGGATGCCGAACTGCGGAATGAAGTTCGACGTCAGCAGGAAGAATATGAGGAGTAGCAGCACGATGTCGGTGAGACCGGCCAGGGAAAACTCGGCCAGCGGCTTACGCGACGTAGAGAAATCGAACGACATGGTGAGGCGGGAAAGTGTACCTGATGATGTCGCGGCTCAATAGACGCGCTCTTCGTGCGACCGCCGGGCCGGAACCGGCTCCTGCAGCAGATCGATGAAGTTGGTTGCCGAGCGCTCCATGTCGTTCACGAGGCGGCTGATCCGCGTGACGAGGTAGTTGTAGAACAGCAGCGCGACGATACCCACGGCAAGTCCTACCGCCGTCGTGATGAGTGCCTCCCAGATACCGCCCGCAAGCACGCTCGGATTGACGTTCCCCTGCAGGTTCTGGATCTCCTGGAATGCGCGGATCATACCCGTCACCGTACCAAGGAATCCGAGCATCGGGGCGATTCCGGCAGTAGAGGCGAGAAGGTCCGTCCGCTTCTCCAGTTCGAAAGCTTCATGCTTGCCCGCCGCCTGCACGGCATCCTGGATCTCCGTGATGGGCCGACCGAGCCGCTCCAATCCTTGTTTGAGGATTCGGGATATCGGCGTCTGCCGAGACTCACAGTAGGCGATCGCACCTCGGACGTCACCCGCTTGCACGTAATCGCGAATGGTTCGCGTGACGGCTTCAGGATCGGCCGCGGCTTTGTGCGTGGTGATCATGCGCTCCACGAACACATAAATCGCGAGGATCGACAGTAGGAAGATGGGTATCAGAACCCATCCACCCATGACGATGGTGTCGAGGAGTGTTAGCGACTCTTGCGCCGGCGCTTCTTCGAGCGTTTCCAGCTGAAGACCGCTCACGTCTTGCAACAACAGAAATAACATGACGATGCGGAAAGGCGGTAAGGTTATTCAGATGAGCGTGCCGGGTATCGGTACACCCAGGTTCCTTCGGGTAGTTGTGACGCGATCTCGCCGGAGCGCGCAGCGTCGGCGGCATCTATCGATTCGAACTGGCCGATGCCCACGCGGTAGCGGGTAACGCCATTGGCCGTCTCCGAAAAAATATCGGTGCGGAAGCCGCGGTTACGCCACCCCTCCGCAACTTCTTCGGCAACAGCAGCCGATTGAAGCGACCCCACGACGAGCGTGTATCGACTCACAGACCGGTCAATCCCCTCGCCGCGAAGCGGCGACTCCGGCTGAGTCGGCGGTGCGACGCGTTCGGCGGCGGCAACGGCGGGCTCCTCCGCTGCGGGCTCGTCGAGGGGATCATCAAGCTCGGCATCGGCCGCGTCTTCGGCTGTTGGAGGCGGCGCGTCTGCCTGCGCGGGAGCCGGCTGCTGCGAGGCCGGCGGATTATCAAATGTGAACGTGACCTCGTCGGGCGAGGTGTCCTGCTGGATCACGAAGAGCCCGGCAGCGCCCGCCATCACGACAATGATAGCAGCGATGAGCCATGGTTTCGGGCGGCGACGTTCCTCATCGCTGTCTTCCGGTCCACTCGCCGCACGTCTGGCAGGCGGACGCAATGGCTGCGGATCCTGAACGAAATCAGAACGATCGGCTCTTTCAACTCGATCTCGCTCATCGCTGCCGGAGCGGTGTGCCGGCAAAGAGGTATCTACGATTTCGACGATCTCTGGCTCTGATTCATCAGCGAAATCCTCATCCGCATCAAACTCAGTGCTATGCACCGGCGCAACGTATTGCTCTGGAGCAGATGGTGCCTCCTCTACATCCGGCTCTTCTTCCCAAACTGTAGGAGCCTCATCGAGATGCTCTTCCTCGGATTCCATTCCCGCACTTTCGAGCCATTCGTCGGCATCAACGGGCGCGTCCGCTGCTTCGTCAGCGGCGGGAGGAGGTGCGGGTGGTGCTTCGAACGCGGCCGGCAGTTCCTGCGACTCGATCTCGATGGGTTCGAGACCGGCGTAACGAAAGTTGACAGCCGTGGAGAGGGCGGGGTCGGGCTCGAAAGAAATGCCGTCGCCTGCTTTGCTAAACCGGCCGATCTCGGGGATGACCGCATCGGATCCGCCGTCGACGTGACGACGCAGCTGCTCGACGAAGCTATGCAGAAGTGATGCCGCCCGCGCCTCGTCGATCTGGAGACGGGCAGCAAGCTCGCGGATGAAGGGCTGCGACATGCTATAGGCCGGTCTTCTCGTCGGTGAACGTGATGCGCTCCGTAGGTGGGTGCAGGACGATAGATCCATCCGGCCGTTCCTCATGCGTACTCGGCTCGTGCGTCACTTGGAAGCGCCCGAGGCCCGGCACGGTGACGGCCTGGCCGGTTGCGAGAAGCGATCGAAGAATGTCGGGGAAGGCCTCGGCCAGGCGCCGATGGAGATCGGAATCCATTTATCGCGAAGCGGTTGGTTTTCGGGCAAGATAGTGCATGCTTGCGGGGGAAGACAATCGCCCGACTACCAGGAGATGCGCATACCGCCGGAGATTAAGGTAGGCGGCTGCGGATATCGATCCCAACGTTCGAGATGGCCGCCGCTAATATTCTCGACGGCGAGGACGATCCCGATGACCGGGTTGATGCGGTAAACGCCCGATACATCGACGGCGAAATAGTCACCGAGCTCGCGCGTTTCAAGCCGGTCGCGGTAGCGGGCGGATTCATAGCGGCCCGTTGCTGACAGCGTGATCCGATTGTCGAGAAGCGGGACGGCAAACATCGCTCGCCCGGTGATAGGCGAGAGATTCGGGATGTCCACATCTCCGGCATCTTCTTTCAGCGTGCCGTTACGCCATTCGACGCCGAGCGTAGCCGTCATCCGATCGCGGAACGCAAACGAGGCTTCACCGCCAACGGTGAGGATGTTGGCCTCGCCGTAGTTGACGGACGAGAAGCCTTCGGCGTACGGATACCGCGGAGCGTACTCGAAGTAGCGGTAAACCGGCGCCTGCATGTATCCCACGCCCAGGTCGATCGTCGCCGGTCCCTGGTAAAGGCGGACGCCCGCGCGAGCGTCGACCGTGCGAACTTCCGGCCTGAGCAACGGCTGCGCCACGATGTACGGGTTCTCACGGTGGATCTCGACGAGTGACGGATGGCTGACCGATGGTTTGTTCTCGGCGAAGATCTGCACGCCGGTGACCGGGAAGACGTCGATCCGGACGTCGGGCGAGACATAGATCGTCGACCGGTCGACCTCCGGAGTAGAGGAGTTTTCGTGTAAGACGCGCGCGATGGCGGAGATGGTCACCCCATTTCTGGTGACGATGCGCCCGCCAAGACCGGCATCCAACGTCATGATGTCCGTTCCGGCGACGGCGGCACGGTCTTGTCCGCTCATCATGAACTCGGCATCGGCGAGAATAGACATGAGGTTGAACGGCACTTCGACCGTGCCCGATGCCCCGAACGTGCGGAGGTTTCGGCTGAAGTCATCATCCGAGCAGTTGGCCGCATTATCCCGGCAGATGCTCGTGTCGTAGCTCGCACCATCGAGGGTGAGGCGTGCCGCGCCTACGACCGGCGCGTCTTCGTTTGTGTGGAGCCACGACGTGGCACGCAACTGCTGACCTTTCCGCAACGGCCAGTCGCGCATCGACTGCGTCTGTCGAGTACCCGCTGCGCCAAAGAGGTCGTAGGCGCTGTGAAGACCTTCCATCCCCACGCCACCTCGTAAGCCGCGTGCCTGAAATCTGAAGTCGGCCCCACCTTCGATATAATCGGTACTCGAGTGGGCATCGGGCTCGAAGTCGAATGGCCGGTGTCCGTCGTGTCCACGATAGACGAGCCGCCCCGATACGGCGAGCTCCGGCTGAATCGTGTGCTCAAGCCGGGCGTCGACGTGGCGCAGCAAATAGCTGCCGGCGCGCGCCTCGATCTGCCCCGTTCGGCGCGGGATTCCCGACTGCCCAATATGCAAGCGCTCGGGCGGCTGCAGCGGACTCGCGGGAAGTTCTGCCGCGGAGATCCGATACGGCTCCATGTATGGCCGCCGGTTCGTCAGGTCGATGATGCGCGGCGGCGGGTTGAACCCGACGAGTGGCTGCCGCTCCAGCGCGGGAAAGTTGATCTCAAGCTGACCGCGGATCTCGACGGTTCTCGGTGCAATGTCCGGCAATGCCGGCGATTCTTCCTGGTCTTGAGCCGCGGCGCCTGCGACAAATACGAGCGACGCCGCGAAGCCGAGGATGAGATGACGAAAGTTCATATCTCGCAGATGAATTGGGGACGGCCGTCTGAGGGCAAGTCTGTGGAAAGATGGCCGTTAGAGTGCATTCTTTTCGCGCGTGGCGGTTTCGGCGAAAGGCGAGCCACGGAATTCCGCTTCCACGCGCTCGTAGATCCGCTGGGCATCGCCGTGCTGCCCGATCTCGCGGAACGCCCGTGCCTGTGCCAGATACGCCCGTGCTACCCAGTCCTCGTAGCCGGGGAAAAGCGTCGGTATGCGGCTGAAGGTTTCGATAGCTGCCGGCATGTCATTACGCCTGAATTGCTGCGCGCCAAGCCGATACAGCGCTTCGGCACCGATCTCGTCGCGGCTTTCGTCACCCACGCGGCGATACAAACGTTCAGCCTCAGGAACGCGACCTGTTTCCTCATATACCCGCGCAAGTCCGAGCATGGCGGGCAGGGCGTCAGGCGCATCGCCACGTGCCTCGACGATGTCTCTGAGCAGGCGTTCGGCCTCGGGCGTGCGGCCGAGATTAATGAGCGAGACACCTTCGCCGTAGCGAGCTCGGGCCACGATAGCCGGATCGTTGGGGCGGGTTTGCGCCATCTGCCGGAAGACGCTCAGTGCCTCCTGATACTGGCTCTGGGAAAGGTGGATGTTGCCGAGGCGCCATGCTGCATCCGGTGCGTTCGACGATGTCTGATTGATACTCAGCACACGAGCGTAGTTGTTCGCTGCACGATCGAGCGCGTTGTTCGTCTCGTGAATGCGACCGATGTAGTAATACGCATCCGGTAGCTGCGGCGAGTCGCGGTGCGCTTCGGTGAAGCCGACGAAGTCGCCGAGCGCTTCATCCCGGCGGCCGCTCTGATATTTGACTTCAGCCTGGCGGAAGCGAAGCTGGGCCAGCACAGGCGAGTTCGGGTTCTGCGCTGCGAACGAGTCGATGACCGCCTCCATCCTCCTGTCATCCCCCTCGGCCGACAGTGCATACTGCATACCGGCAGCGGCATCTGCGACGTACAAACTCTGCGGATACCGCTCGAGCACGACCCGATACGCGGCGACGGCGTCAGCGAGGCGGCCGGAGTTGAAGTAGGCATCCCCAATCCCATATTGAGCGCGCGCCGCGAGTGGATCTCCGGGGTGAGACTGGATCAGCTGCCGATAGGTGTCGATCGCTTCGTCGTACATCTCATTCTGAAACTGGACGTATCCGATCGAATAGAGCGCTTCTTCAACCCACTCGCCGTCCTCGAAATCCGCTATCAGCCGGCGCAGTGTGGCGACGGCTCG
>CAZRTY010000005.1:10218-33957 GCA_964603055.1 uncultured Rhodothermales bacterium
TCGACATGAGGACCGCTACTGTACTCGCGCAGATACTGGCGGAATAACTCTTCGGCGCGGTTGTGACGGCCCACCTGAAAGTGGCTCTCGGCGGCCCAGAACAGCGCGTCTCCGCCGCGATCTCCTCGAGGGAAGTTCTCGTAATGGCGCATGAACGCCGTGGCGGCTTCACCGTAATCGCCCGTCCGATAGGTGAGCCAGGCGCGCTGGAACCGAACCTCTTCGGTGAGCTCCTCCGGCGCGTTCCCCTGTGCAACTGCTTCGTCGAACAGCGCGAAGGCCTCATCGAAATTGCCGAGCGCGATAGCCGTGTTGCCACGGTAATACAGGGCCTCACCGACGACCTCTGATTCCGGATATGCCCGCGCTACTTCCTCAAACGCCTCGTGCGCCTCGCGCCATTGCCGCTGTCCGTAGAGCGTCACACCCAGTTCGAGCTGGGCATTCGGCGCGAGCTCATGATTGGGCCACCGGAAGAGGACGTCTCGCAACGTCTCAATGGCGCGCTGCTCCTCGCGGTTCAACTTCTGATTTACGGCCTGATAATACCTCGCGCGCGCGGCGAAGTCCTCGTCATCGGCTTCGGCGGCGAGGCCGAAATGCTCTTCCGCCCATTCGTAAATGCCTTCGAAGTGGTAATTCCAGGCCAGGCCGTAGAGCGCGCGGTGGTAATACGGACTATCCGGACTCCCTTCCGTGAACCGCCGGTAGTAAATGATGGCGTTTTCGGTATCGCGGAGCTGGTTGTAGGATTCCGCGATGAGGAAGGTGGCGCGTTCGGCGGCGTCCGTGCCGAGCGACGGCATGCGATCTTCGAACTCACGGATCGCCCGCTGATAATCGCCGGTTTCGTAGTAGACCTCGCCGAGCGCAATGCCGACGATGCGTGCATAGGGTGAGTTGGGATGGCGCGCTGTGAGCAACTCGAACGCGCGGGCGGCTTCATCGTAGCGATCGCGGCGCATCTGCGTGAAACCGATTGCGTAGAGCGCGACCGGCGCGGTCGACGTCTCGCGATAGCCCTCGGCGGCGCGCCGGAAGTATGCCACGGCCTCATCGTAGTCGCCCGACTGAACCGAGGCTTCGCCCATGCGATAGAGCGCCTGTGCCGCGAGGTCAGCGGGAGGGCGTTGTGCGAGTACCTCCTCCAACACGCGCGACGCACGCTCGTAATCGCCTACATCGTAGAAGTGATCACCGAGCGCGACCTGTGCCTCAAACGCGAGGGGATGTGCGGGATACAGCCGCCGAAACTCGTTGAAATAACGGACGGCCTGGTCCTCCGTGCCAATCTGAAGCGCGATTTCGCCCTGATAAAACAATGCTGTGGATGCCAGCACGTGGTTCGGGTGCCGCTCGCGAAAGCGTTGAAATGCGTGAGAGGCCTCTTCGAGGAGTCCGTCGGCGCGGAGTGCCAAGCCGTCGGTAAAGGCGGCAGCCGGCGAAATGACCTCGGGCTGCGCCGCACCTGCGGGCGGATGCCATGCCGACACCACGCCGGCGAGGAGAAGCAGGGTAAATATCTTGGAAAATGGGCTCAGGAGAGCGCTCCGGTCAGTCATATCAGGGAAGAAAAGAAGGCCTCTGGCTTACACTAACTCACTCTCGCCGACACGAGCGAACGCTGCTACGTGTCGACGAGCATGACGACCTGTTTATTGCACGAAATCAACTCGCTCGATATATGGCTACCAAGCGAAATCCTGAAGAACGTTCGGTCCACGCCGCACAGGTACCAGGCGCATCCGCAAAACCCAGCGGCAATGAAGTGTTCGACGATGCGGCTGGGGGCGGAGCCACGGCGGCGCAAGAAACGAACGGCGCCGGTACGCCGGAAGAAGTAGAACATCAGCTCCGGTCACTGGCGGCAGAATATTACGAAAACCTGTCTCAATCCGCCGAAGAACTCTCTCGTCATGCCGCTGAGTTGGTAGACTCCGGAATGGAGTATGTCCGCCGGAATCCGCTTACGACAATCGGTGTGGCAGCGGGCATCGGCCTCCTCATCGGATTGCTGATCGATCGAGATTGAGTCATGGTCGAACATCGCATTCTATACTCGCAGCAGGCCGGCGCGCAGCGCAACGGAGTTGACGAGCGGCTACTTTCGTCCGATTCATTTCCGGTCGAGTCGATCGATGCATGGCTGCATCGCAATCCGATGGCAGCCGCCGCCGGGGCTTTTGTAATTGGACTTTTCATCGGTCTGATGAGCCGGAAGTAAGGGGCTCGTCGGACGTTTGAGACATAAATTTGGAGGTGTATGATGGCAGAAGAACAGAAAACGACGAATGACACGACTGAACTCCCCGAAGCGGAGGAGATTAAGGAGCGCGCCGAAGCCGCAGGTGAGGCCGTCAAGCAGGAGGTGAAGGAGGTCGAAGAGCGGTACCGACGTGCGCGTGAGCAAGTCGACTCCGCCGTGAGCCGCCTGCGTGACCAGGTGGGGCGCCTTAACCTCGACGACTCAGGGACGAAAGTCAGGTCGTGGATTGAGCGCAACCCGACGCTGGCCGCGGCGATCGCCATCGGAGGAGGTATCGTCGTTGGGCAGCTCGTGCGCAAGGCGATAACGCCCACACCTCCGCCGTCGGTGTCGGAGCGGGCTCGTATGCAGGCCGCACTCCTGGCCTCGCAAGCCGGCGCGCTGGCACACGATCTTGGCGAACGCGGCAGAGCGGGCGCCGAACGTGCGGGCAAGTCCATCGCGAAAGCCTCGCACACGGCATCGAAAGAGGTCCGGGTTCGAGGTCAGCGGGCTGGGAAGGAAGCCGCGAAGATTTCCGGTGATCTCGCGCATCGAGGCGCTCATCTCTACGACGATCTGTCGGACCGGGCGCGCAAACTGAGTCATGATCTGGCGCACCATGCGGCTGAGATCGGCGAGGATGTTGGCAAGCGGACTGAGCAGCTCGGAAAGGAGATGTCGAAGCGGGCCGCCGCGATGGCGGGTACCGTTTCCCACGTTGCTCGTGATGCGGCTCATTCAGCCGAAGACACGGCCGGGCGTGTTTCGAAATCGCTGAAGAAACAGTCGAAAACGCTCAAGAAGCAGTCGAAATCGGCCGTCGAAGATTCGTCGGCGGCGATGGCGGCATTCAAGACGGCGATTGCCGCGCTCGTGGTCAAGCGCATTAGCGACATGGGCCGCCGCGTGACGCGTTAGTGCGATCTTTCTACGAAAGCCCTAACTTGGTGGAACCGGCAGAGGCGTTATCACTTCGATAGCGCCTTTGTCGTGTTTACGCGAGTCTCATCAATTCCCGCCCGTTCGTGAGTGTACTTGCCGTTGGTACCGTCGCCCTGGATTCGATAGAAACGCCGTTTGGTTCGGCGGACGATGTGCTCGGCGGCAGCGCCACGTACATCACGCTTGCCGCTCGCTTCTTCAACGGCGACGTCAGGCTCGTCGGCGTCGTCGGCCGGGACTTCCCCCAACGCTACCTCGACGAGCTGAAAGGGGCGGGCGTTCGCCTCGAAGGACTCGACGTCGATCCGGACGGATTGTCGTTCGCATGGTCGGGGCGCTACCACTTCGACCTCAACGAGCGCGACACGCTGGCCACTCACTTGAACGTGCTCGAAACGTTCGACCCGAAACTGCCGGCTGAATATCGCGATTCGCGGATCCTCTGCCTCGGCAATCTCGATCCAACCATCCAGCGGAAGGTGCTCTTGCAGGTCGACGGCGCATCGTACGTGGTGTGCGACACTATGAACTTCTGGATCGAGCAGACGCCCGACAGCCTGTTCGAGACCCTGCGGGTTGTGGACTGCCTCATCATCAACGACGCCGAGGCGCGCCAGTTATCCGGTGAGGCGAATCTGGTCAAGGCCGCGCGTAAGATCCGCGCGCTCGGGCCGGAAACGCTCATCATCAAGAAAGGCGAGCATGGCGCGCTCTTGTTCTACGACGACGTCGTGTTCAGCGCGCCGGCCTTTCCGCTCGAAGATATCCAGGACCCAACGGGTGCCGGAGACGCATTTGCCGGCGGCTTTGTGGGATGGCTGTCGCGCGTTGATACGATCGATGCCGACGCCCTCAAGCAGGCCGTGATTGTGGGAAGTGCGACGGCGTCATTCGCGGTCGAGCAATTCGGACCTGCGCGCCTGGCCGAGATCACGCTGGATGACGTGCTGGAGCGAGTCGAGGCCTTCCGCGCGCTCTCGACGATCCCCGCGATGATTCCGCTGTCCACCGTCGCGGCCTGAGGGACGAGGAGAGATGTCTCAGGGCACGGTTCGGCTCGTCAACGCTGTTTTTTACGCGCACCACGGCGTGATGCAGGAGGAGCACCGCATCGGCGGGCGCTACGAGGTGGATGTAGCGATGGAGCTCGACATCACGCCCGCCGCAGAAAACGACGCGCTCGAAAAGACAGTCGACTACGAACGCGTTTACACGATGGTGCGCGACATCGTCACGCGAAATCAGTTCTACCTGATTGAGCGACTGGCGTACCTGATCGCCAATAAAGTGCTCGAAGCTTATCCGCATGTCGAAGCGGCGGAGGTCGTCGTGCGGAAGCCGAATCCGCCGGTGGGTGGCACCGCCGACCGAGCCGAGGTGACGTACCGCCAAGAGCGCGGCAGTTGATCGACAGCTGATCGCGTTTGCGGGGTGGGGCATTCCGCATCCGCATGGATATGATGGGAGTATTTATTACCGGTTCGCTCCAAACCTGAGACCCCCGGCGTCATTTCAGACGTTCCGTCAATCTCACCCATCTCCTTCCGCACCATGTCGACTAAATCGAAGGTGATCGCGATCGCAATCCTTGCGGTCGTCGCGTTCGTTCTTGCCTACGTCATCTGGATCCAGACCCGGCTGTTGATCGGCTCACTGCTGATCCTGGCCGTCGTCGTTCTGGTGATCTACTTCATCGTCAAGAGGTCCTGACGGCGAGCGGCACCTGCTGCGTGAGGCAGTGGAAGGCGCCTTGCCCCCAGATAAGCGTGCGGCAGGAAATCGGCACGACGTCGCGGTCGGGGAAGCACGTTTTGAGGATCGCCAGCGCCACATCGTCGGCGGGGTCATCGTAGGCCGGCATCAAGATGACACGGTTGCCGATGTAGAAATTCGCGTAGCTCGCGGGCATGCGCTCGCCGCGAATGTACACCGGACGCGGCATCGGCAGGTGGATGATCTCAAACGGACGGCCGCTGTCGTCACGCAGGGCTTGCAGTCGCTCGAGATTGTCCTGGAGCGCGCGGTAGTTCTCGTCTGACGTATCGGCCTCAACCGCCGTCACGATCGTTCGTTCGTCGACGAAGCGTGTGATGTCGTCGATGTGGCCGTCGGTATCGTCGCCCACGATGCCGTCGCCGAGCCAGACAATCTGCCGGACGCCCAGCATGCCCCGAAGCCGCTGCTCGACGTCATCTTTCGTCAGATCGGGATTTCGGTTCGGATTGAGAAGGCATGATTCGGTCGTCAGCAAGACGCCGGCGCCGTTCACGTCAATCGCGCCGCCCTCCAGAATCATCCCGCCGTCGAACGTCGGTACGTCAAGCGCTGCCGCCATCTTATCCGATGCCACGTTGTCATCATCCCACGGCGGATATTTTTCGCCCCAGCTGTTGAATCTCCACGATGTGGCCGCGAGTCCCCCTTCGTCGTCGACAACGAAGATGGCGCCGTGATCGCGAACCCAGGCGTCGTTCGTGGGGATATGGAAGAAGCGTACCTCCCCGCGTACGCCTGCATCGTCCAGAACCGTCCGGACGTGGCGCTCCTGGTCGACATTATTGACATTGATGTAGACGGCTTCGCCCGTTGCAAGCGCCTTCGCCGCGAGCGCCATCGTGTGCTCAACTTCAGCTAGCTCGTCGGGCCACGTGTCAAGATTATGCGGCCATGACAACCACGTCGCCCGGTGCGGCTCCCACTCGGCGGGGATCCGGTAACCGAGCTGTGCAGGCGAGCTGTTGCGGCCTCCACGCGAGGCTTCAGGCTTCATCATCGAGGTATCGCTTGGTGATGTCGTGATAGGCGTCGATCCGCCGATCGCGGAAAAACGGCCAGACGGTGCGCTGCTCGTCCAAACGCGACAGGTCGAGCGTGGCGATGAGTATCTCCTCGCTGTCGGATGCCGCGCGCGCGATCACCTGACCGTCGGGCCCGGCGACGAAGCTCTGGCCCCAAAACTCGACGCCGGGGTCGCCGTCCGGCGCCGGCTCATATCCCACGCGGTTTACCGCAGCGACGAAACAGCCGTTGGCCACGGCGTGCGAACGCTGGATGAGCTCCCACGAGTCGTGCTGCGCCTCCCACTCATCCTTCTCATCGTACATCCAGCCGATGGCGGTCGGATAAAACAAGACACCTGCCCCTTGCATCGCCGTCAGACGCGCGGCTTCCGGATACCACTGATCCCAGCAGATCAGCGTGCCGATGCGCGTGTCGTCGTGCGCGAACGATTTGAAGCCGAGGTCGCCCGGTGTGAAGTAGAACTTCTCATAGAAGAGCGGATCGTCGGGGATGTGCATCTTGCGATACTTCCCGACATAGCCGCGCTCGGCGCTGATATAGGCAGCGGTGTTGTGATACAGGCCTTCGGCGCGTTTCTCGAATAAGCTCACGATGACGTCGGTGCCCGCCTCGGCGGCAACGGCTTCGAAGCGCTGCGTTGCCGGCCCTGGGATGGCTTCGGCGAGACTGAAGCGCGAATGATCTTCGCTCTTGCAGAAATAGTGCGACAGAAATAACTCCGGCAGGCAGACCACACGCGCACCTTTCGAGGCGGCTTCGCGCGTCATCTCGACGGCGCGGTCGAGGTTTTCCTGCTGATCGTCGGTGCAGCGCATCTGCACAAGACCGATCGTAAGTTCACTCATGGCATCACAAGATTTCAGGCCGTGGGGCTGTCGACTAGCTCAGCGGTTTGCGTTGTCGGCGCTCACGGATGTAACGTTGGGTTTGCCTCGGTCGACTCGATTTGTTCAGGCCTGGCGCGCCGTGAAAACAGCAATCTGCTGACTGAAGCCGCCGCAACGTTAAAGACGCTGCGTAGATTCCGATGGGCCGGGCGAATTTACGACGAGGGAGGCTCAACGATGAGATCACCGAATTCCGACTTGAGCGTCCGGTACAGCAGGTTCAGCGGCAGGCCGACGACGTTGTAGTAATCGCCGTCGATGCGCGTGACGAACAGCGCGCCGCGGTCGTCCTGGATGCCGTACGCGCCGGCTTTGTCCATCGGCGAGCCGTCGGCAACGTACGCGGCAATTTCGTCGTCGGAAAGATCGTCGAACGTCACGCGCGTGGCTGCTACGGCATCTACCATGCGGTCGGCGCCGGCGGCGTAGAGCGCGATGCCGGAATAGACAACATGTGTGTTGCCGCTCAACCGTCGGAGCATATGCCGGGCATCGGCTTCGTCCTGCGGTTTGCCGAGCACCTCACCGTCGAGAACAACGATGGTGTCGGCGCCGAGTACGAGCGCATCGTCAAGCTCTCGGCCTACCGAGCGGCTCTTACGCGCGGCGATCTGCCGGACGAGCTCGTCCGGTGCGAGCGAGCCGTCGGCCGACTCATCGGCATGGCTCGGTTGAACGCGGAAGTCGATGCCGATTAGTTCAAGCAATTGCCGCCGCCGTGGGGATGCGGAGGCAAGGACAAAGGGTACCCGAAAGCGCATAAGAAGAAGTGGCGAGAGAAGAAAACTATGTGACCGAGGCCTTCAGATTGACGGCCGCCGGCCGATGCACGGGCATGAAACGAGTTGACAGCCCAGGTGCCCAAAGGTAACTTGGGCGCGCACATTGTGCACAGGCGTTACCACACATCGAGCATATGCACGTTCTCACCATTTGTAATCATAAGGGTGGCACAGGCAAGACGACCTCTGCGATCCACGTCGCGGCGGCGCTTGGCATGAGTGGCCGACGTACCCTTGTGATCGACCTCGATCCGCAGGGTTTTTTAACGCGAACGATGGGCATCGCGGAGCCGCCGGAGGCCGAGTCGTCGCTGGCGCTGTTCGATCATCAGGTCAACTTGCGAGACGTGCCGACCATTTCGGTCCGCTCGTTTGACATCCTGCCGGCATCGTACGGATTGACGCGCTCGCTGCGGCGGCTAAACAAGCCGACCGATGTGTTCTGGGCGAAGGAAGCGTTGCAGCAAGGCCTCGACTACGACATCGTGCTGTTCGATACGGCCGCGGCCGTAACGGTCTACAGCCTGAACGCGCTCGTGGCGAGCCGCCATCTGATTGTGCCGGTGACGCCGGAGTACCAGCCGGTGCTGGGTGCGGAGCAGACGGCGCAGACCACGCAACTGGTGCAAGAAAGGCTGAATCCGGAGTTGGCGGATCCGCTCTTCCTGTTCACGCAGGTCGACGCGCGGAAGAACAGCCACAAGATGTACCGGCGGTACTTCCGCAATAAGTATGGCGACAAGGTGATGAAGAGCATCATCCGAACGAGTGCGGCGCTGGCCGAGATGCACTCCGACGGAACGACCGCCTTCGACACGAGCCCGTCGTCGCGCGGATCGCGGGACTATGCCAATGCGACGGACGAAATCGTGCGGCGCGCCGGCCTCAGCATGACGAAGCCTCAGGCCGTGGCTGATCCGCTGGTGCAGGCCGTATCGCACGTAGGCGGATAAGGTTGAAGGGACGCGGCGCTATTCTGTGCGTCCGAAGAGAACGACTTAAGAGCTGAGCGAGCGGAGCGCCGGCTCAATTCGTCCCGGCTTGAGGTTGGTGAACCCCGGCGAGGCCGAGTCCGGTTCTTCCCCCAAAAAAACAGCCAGAAAGACGCACCACCATATCATCGGGCAGGGGAGGGCGGTTGACGCACCTTTCCGGGTGTCTGTGCGCACGGTATCTCAATCGTTTTGATTTTCGCGTATCATCGGGCTGCCGGCTCCGCCAGGTAAGGCCAGGAAGTAGGGGCAGTCGGCTCGATTAGACGGTTCTCATCACCCGACCTCGACGACAGATGCCTGACGGTCCAGACGGTGGACGGCGTTTTTCATCTCGCATTGGCCTGTTGCTGAGCGTGCTCGGCATTGCCGTAGGCACGGGCAATATCTGGCGTTTCCCGCGGATCGCCGCGCAGAACGGTGGTGAGGACGGCGCCGGCGCGTTTCTGATCGCGTGGCTGACTTTCCTTTTTGCGTGGAGCGTGCCACTGATCATCGCCGAGTATGCGCTCGGGCGGAAGGGGCGGAAGGGCGTAGTGGGGACGTTCGCGTCGATTGCCGGGCGGAAGTTTGGTTGGATGGGTGCGTTTGTGGGATTCGTAGCCACGGCCATCATGTTTTACTACTCGGTGGTGGCCGGGTGGTGCATCTTTTATTTCCAGGAGATGCTGCTGAATCCGCTGCCGCTATCGACGGAGTCGGCGATGGGCGTGTGGGATCGATTTCAGGCCGGCGGGCTGCCGGTGGCGTTTCACGCGCTGGCGATGGGCCTCGGTGCGCTGGCCGTGTGGAAGGGCGTGGCGAGCATCGAGCGCGTGAGCAAAGTGCTGCTGCCGACGCTGCTGACGATTGTGGTGATCTGCGTGGTGCGCGCGGTGACGCTGCCGGGAGCGATCGACGGCCTGGCGTTTCTATTTACGCCACAATGGGATCTCCTGGCGCGGCCGCAGGTGTGGCTCGAGGCGCTGACGCAGAACGCGTGGGATACCGGCGCGGGATGGGGCCTGATTCTGACGTACGGCGCGTATATGCAACGGCGGCACGGCGTGGTGAAGAACGCCATAATGACGGGTGTGGGGAATAACGTCGTGTCGCTGATGGCGGCGACGATCGTGTTCGGGACCGTCTTTGCGATTCTCGGTGCGGAGATGAACCAGGGCGAGGTGCTCGATGTGATGAAGACGAGCGGCCCGGCATCGACAGGGCTTACATTCATCTGGCTGCCGCAGTTGTTTGCGCAGATGGCCTTCGGCGAGGTGCTGGCGATTCTGTTTTTTCTCGCACTGGCGTTTGCCGCGTTTACGTCACTGGTGTCGATGATCGAGTTGGCTACGCGCGTGTTCGTCGACATGGGAATCCGGCGCCCGCAGGCGGTCATGGGCGTGGCGTTTGTAGGCTTTCTGCTTGGCGTGCCATCGGCCGTGAACCTCGATATTTTTGGGAATCAGGATTTCGTGTGGGGGATCGCACTCATTATCAGCGGTGCCTTCGTGGCGTTCGCAGCGATACGTTACGGCGTGACGAAATTTCGCACGGAAGAACTCGAAGGCACGCCTGACGACTGGAGTCCTGGTCGAGCGTGGGACTTCGCGATCAAGTATCTCGTGCCAACGCAAGCCGTGGCGCTCCTTGTCTGGTGGCTTTACCTCTCGGCGGCGGAGTTCGCGCCCGACACCTGGTTCAATCCGCTCGACCCATATAGCGTCATGACGTGCCTCGTGCAGTGGGGCGGTGCGGCCGCCATCCTGTATTTGCTGAACGGCGTGATGGTGAGCCGGACGCTCGGGCCGGCTCCGATCTCGCGCGACTGAGCAGCCACAAACGAATGGAAGAGCAACAGTTCAATACCATGAGGCTATTCTGGGCCGTCACGATCCTTCTGCCGGCGATGCTCATACTGCCGGCTACTTCGGTGCGTGCTCAGCTGGCCGACCTTGCGTTCGTGGAAACGCGTGCGGAGGCAACCGACTTCATCGAGACGACTCGCTACGATGAGCTGATGAACTTTCTCGACGTGGTGGTGGCGAACTCCGACCGGCTGTTTCAGACGACGTTTGGCTATACGACAGAAGGCCGCGCGTTGCCGCTGGTTGTTTTTGGGGATGTGCGAAGTGCTGCTCCGGCCGATGTGCGGCGCGACGCGAAGACGCGGGTGTTTATCATGGCGAACATCCACGGCGGCGAGGTAGAAGGGAAGGAGGCATCGTTGATGATGCTGCGCGCGATGGCGGAGGGACGGTACGACCGGATGCTTGACTCGCTGGTGGTCCTTGTCGCGCCGATCTACAACGCCGACGGCAATGAGGCGATAGCGCTGGATAACCGCGGCCCTCAGCACGGACCGCTCGGCGGTATGGGCACGCGCGCCAACGCACGCGGCTATAACCTGAACCGTGATCATACGAAGGTCGATGCGCCTGAGACGCGCGGTCTCATCACGCTGTTACGCGACTACGACCCCCACGTCGTCGTCGATTTGCACGCCACCAATGGCACGCACCACGGATATCACCTCACGTACGCACCGCCGCTGAATCCGAACACATCGGCAGCCGTCATCGACTTGCTCCGCGGTGACTGGCTGCCTACGATGACCGCGCGGATCAAAGGCCAGTACGACATCGATACATATTACTACGGCAACCTGCCGTGGCCCGGTCAGGATCTCCCGCGCGGGTGGTACACGTTCGACTACCGTCCCCGCTTCAATAACAACTACGTTGGCCTGCGCAATCGACTGGCGATTTTGAGCGAGGCGTACGCGTACCTGCCGTTCCGCGAGCGGATTGAGATCACGCGCATTTTCGTAGACGAGATACTGGAGTATGCGCAGGAGAACGCAGGAGTCATCCGCGCGATCGTGGCGGAGTCCGACGCCGAGGAGATTGTGGGGATGGAGATGGCGCTTCGCGCAACGTTTGAGCAATCGCCCGAGCCTGTGGAGATTCTGATGGGTGATGTCGCCGAGGAGATCCACCCGTTCACCGGAGAGGTGATCTACCGCCGCCTGGATGTGCGGCGGCCCGAAGAGATGTTTGAGCACGGGGCGTTCACGCCGATCGAAACCGAACGCGTGCCCGAGGCCTACCTGATTCCCGGCCACCTCGTGCATGTTCTCGAAGCATTGTCGCTGCACGGCGTCGGCTATGAGCAGATCGGTCGTGAAGACACGCTTGAGGTCGAGCGATTTCACATCGACGAGAGCCGCATGGCCGAGCGCGAGTTCGAGCGGCATCACATGCGCGAGCTCGAGGGCGAATATGAACGCCTCAGGATGGTTGTCCCGGCCGGCTGGTACCGCGTTGACATGCATCAACCGTTGGCGCGGCTGGCCTTCGTGCTGCTGGAGCCGAGGTCCGACGACGGACTGCTTGCCTGGAACGCACTCGACGATGAAATCGAGGGAGCGACGTACTATCCGCTCTTACGCGTGGCCCCGAGGGACCGAGCCGGGACCTCGCCATAGTTGAACTATTCACCCCTGTCCGCGTCAAACCGCCGAGTGTCACAAGCCATCCACCGCTCGATGTCACGCATGCTATTTAAAGCACTTCGCGTTCTAGTCCTCGTCGCTTTGACGTCGTTTGCCGGGCGCGCATTCGCTCAGGCTCCGCCTCTTGGGAGTCAACTGCCGCAGCTCGACCGGAGCTTTACGTCGCCGTCAGGCAGTTCGGCAACGCTCTCCAGCCAGCTCGGTGAATCGGCCACCGTCCTCGTCTTCTGGTCGAACCAGTGCGCATGGACCGACCGCTACACCGACCGCCTCAACTCCGTCATCAACGACTTCAGCGGCCGTGGCGTGTCGTTCATACTCGTGAATGCGAACGATCCGGAAGCCTTCCCCGCGGACTCGCCAGAGCAGAGCCGAGAGGCCGCAGCGGCGTTCAACGCTGCGTACATCATGGATGAAGGGTCGGAGCTGGCGCGAGCACTCGGCGCCGAGCGCACACCGCATTTCTACGTCTTCGACAGCTCGAACAGCCTCGCCTACATGGGCACGTTCGACGATAGCCCGAGCGATGCCGGTGGCGCGCAGCGCCGCTACGTATCCGAAGCCCTGGATGCCGTCCTTGCCGGCGGCCCTGTAGATGTTGCCGAAACGCGAGCCTACGGTTGCTCGATCCGCTTCCAATAGGTGACGAGCGTTCAGCCGGTGCCGGTTACTGATATTGTCGAACGGTTTGATCAGCTTCAGCCTGATCGGCCGGATGAGTTTGAGGAGCTGGCCGAGGCCGCCTTCCGTTTCCAGGTGGCTGAAAACGATGTCTATCGCCGCTTTGTTGGTGGGGATGTGAGCTGGGATGGCTGGCGTAGCGCGCCGCCTTTACCGATTGATGCGTTCAAGCTGGCGGCTGTCACGGCGAGGCCCGAATCGAGCGATGCCGTATTCGAAAGTTCAGGCACCGGCTCCATGGGCACATCGCGGCACCATGTTCATGACCTCGCCGTCTACGATCGCTCGGCGCTCCGCCACTTCGAGTCAGTTTTCGGCGGTCGGCGCCGCACGATCCTCGCGCATTTGCCGTCGTACGTCGACCGCGGCGACCGTTCCTCCCTCGTCTATATGGCCCAGAAGCTTATTGAGACTTTTGGGGATGAAGGCAGCGGCTTTTTCCTGGAGGATGTTTCGCTGCTTGATGACGCAATTACGAGGGGAAGGGAAGTTGTTCTCCTGGGCGCGGCGTTCGGCTTGCTCGATCTCGTTGAGGCGGCGTCCTATGAGCTTCCATCCGAAAGCATTGTCATTGAAACCGGCGGAATGAAGACGCACCGGCGTGAGGTCTCGCGCAGCGAGCTGCACGCGCGCCTTGCCGAAGGTCTTGGACTTCCTCGAGGCCAGATTTACAGCGAGTACGGGATGTGCGAACTGCTGAGTCAATGCTACTCGCGCGGCGGCGATGGCATCTTCTACGCGCCGCCGTGGATGCGCGTTGTTGTCACCGATCCCGAGGATCCAATGACCGAAGTGGCCGACGGAGAGCGTGGCGTCCTGCGCGTATTTGACCTCGCCAACCTCTACAGCGTCTCGGCGATACTGACGAAAGATGTCGGCATCCGGCGCGGAGGCGGGTTCGAGGTTGTCGGACGGTCGACCGGTGCGGAGCTTCGTGGATGCAACTTCTTGCTGGAGCGTGATGCCTGAGATACGAGAATTGAGGCAAACCATCGCACGCGTGGCTGAGCGCTGGCGCGATCCCGATTACGAACCCCGCGCTGCGGCCGTCGAAGAAACACTCGCCGCGCCGAATCGCTTTACGGAGGAGGCGCTTGCGTTCGCCATCAACCAGCAAATGGCCCTGGTGACGGCAGATGCGCTGGATGCCTGGCTCGGGGATGCCACCGAATCACCGGCTGGCGTCGGCGTGCTGAACGCCGGCAACGTGCCATTCGCCGGGCTGCAAGACCTGCTGGCCGTGCTCGGGATGGGCCATCGGTATTACGGCGTCGTGTCGTCGAAATCGCCGGCGCTCATCCCGGCATTCATCGACGACGTACTGGCGGAGCGCGGCGACATTCCTGCAGAGATT
The DNA here is from genome assembly GCA_964603055.1 of uncultured Rhodothermales bacterium. Lineage (GTDB taxonomy): Bacteria > Bacteroidota > Rhodothermia > Rhodothermales > CAZKDQ01 > CAZRTY01. Next base: position 24,400 of record CAZRTY010000005.1, read on the forward strand.
TTGCCCTACGAGGAGATGCTGAGGACCGCGAGCGCCGTCATCGCCACCGGATCGGACGAAACACGCGATGCCGTGTCTCAAGATCTCGACGAAGCCGGTATCCCAGCCGAGCGGCGGTTGCTGCGCGGACAGCGCATCGGCATTGCGGTTGTCGACGGGCGTGAGACCGACGAAGAACGCGAAGGTCTCGCCGAAGACATCCTGTTGCACGAAGGCTTAGGCTGCCGGAACGTGGCGGTCGTCTGGGCGCCGCGCGATCTCTCGCCGGATGCCTACTTCGACGCAATGGCCGCCTTTAGGGGCGTTTTTCCCGCACATGAGAAGACGCCCGGCTCGTTGAAAATGCACCAGGCGATGCTCGCTGCCGTCGAACATCCCCATGCATACGGCGAGGGACTCGAGTTCCTGGTGAGCAAGGGACCGCCGGAGGTGCAGATCCCGGGGCACCTCAGATGGAGCGAATACGACGATTTGGACGAGGTCAACGCCTGGCTCGAATCCGAGCGGGAGCGGCTACAGGTCGTCGTAGTGCGGTCGCAGATGCAGGGGCGGATCAGTACGTCCGCCGAAGTCGTGAGGCCGGGAGAGAGTCAACGGCCGTCGATCGACTGGCGTGCCGACGGCATCGACACCGTCGCGTTCCTGCGGCAGCTTCCCGGCTGAGTTACGAGCTGCTGCCCGCCGGTTCGAAGTGGTCCTTTAGCGTCAGCTCCACCTTCGGCAACAGGTGGTCCCAGTCTGCAGCGGTGTGCTTGGTGATGGTCAGGAAGTCAGGCAGGATGAAGACATTCTCGACGCCTGTCAGCGAAAAAAGACGGCGCCCCAGCTCGTGCTGCTCGGCTTCTTCTGCCGAAGCGAACGACTCCATGCCCGACTCAATGAAGGCGCCGGCGTCTGTCGTAATTTTTAAACTGTTGGGGTTGGGCGTCGGATGTATAACGAAGCGAATCATGCCTCTGCGGCGTGCAATAATTTGTTTGGGAGCGAGTGACGGTACGCCACCTCCGGCTAATGTCTCATTAATCGTTGTTACAACCTGTGAACAATGGATGAGCCCGGGCGATTATTGCGCGTTGGTGACGGCTTTGGTAGCCGATTCTTGGCAGAGTGTCTATACTTTTTATGATACGTTCTGCTGATCGATCGTTAATCACCCGAGGAATCATGGCGCAATTACCCGAAGGCTCGTCCAACGATACGCCTCGCATCGAATCTCCTCAACGCCAGCTCACCACGCAGGCGAATAAACTCGAACGCGTGTCGCAGCATGCGCGCGGGCTGGTCCAGGAGATCAGCGAGTGGGCCGAGCTTCGGATCAAACTCGTTCAAGTCGATCTGCAGGGGAAGCTTGAGGAGAAAAAGATCCAGATCGGGTTGGGCGTGGCGATGGGTCTGCTGGCCTTCTTCGGCGTCCTGTTTCTGCTGACCTCGATCGCGCTCGGCGTAGGCTCGTGGCTGGGGCATCCCGCATGGGGGTTCCTGGTGGTGACGGTGTTTCTGTTCGCCATGGTGGGCGTACTGCAGATGATCATGAAAAAGAAAGTGGCCGGCGTCGAAGAGAAGGTGGCCGTAGAAGAAGAAAAGCTGACGGGCAATGTGCACGCTAAGCGGGCAGCCTGAATGACCAAGCGAACGATCTTTCATTCTTACATACAGTGCCCATGGAGCGCCTATTAACTAAGCAAGAGATCGAGGCCGAACTCGAGCGCAAGCGCGCGGGCATCGATGCGCGCATAGACGCGATTAAAGACGAGGTGCAGACGGCGAGCGACGACGTGCGCCGTACCCTCATCGAGAAGCCGGCCAAGGTGGCGACGGGTGCCCTCGCCGTGGGAGGCGCCGTGGCGTTATTCGTCCTGCTGAGGCGCCGGCGGAAGCGCAATGCGCGGCTTGAACGATCGCATCGAGTGCTCATCGAGCGTTATATGGATACGCTCGTCGAGGAAGTGCGGAGGCAGCGCGTCAAGGGGAAGGATGACGCCGAGGCACTGCAGCGTGCGTTAAAAGGCCGCCTCCCGCTGATCGTTGTCGAGAGCGACCATCCAGAATCCAAAACGAGCAGCATCACCCGAGATGCGATCAGCTTCACGCTCAACACCGCGCTTGGCTTTTTTGTGAAGGTGCTGATGGACAAGGTTGCCGCTCGGATGGAGCTCGATGAGCAGGTTGACCGGTTTATGCAGAGCATCATACCCGATGACGAGACTCCCGAGGAGGACGCCCAGGCCGCTGCGGAGGCTTTTGATGCCGGAACACCTCCCGTTGAACCGCCGCCCCCGCGATCGCCGGCAGCGGCAACCGGATCGGGAGACTGAGTCTGTGTGAGGTTTTCCCGGGTTGGTTAACGCCAGGGGCCTTCATAACTTCGCGGTCCCTATCCCATAAACGGCGCCGAAAGCCACAATAAGTTGCCGTACCATCATGCGCATTGTTCTGTTTGGGCCACCAGGGGCCGGTAAGGGTACGCAGGCACCCCGGCTCGCCAGGGCGTTCGATCTGAAACACATCTCGACGGGCGAGCTCATCCGCGAGGCTGTGCGAGCAGACACTGCACTCGGGAAAGAGGCAAAACGCTACATCGATGACGGCAGGCTCGCGCCTACGCCGCTTGTCAACCAGCTCGCCGAGGATGCCATCCGCCGGGCCGGTGAACAGGGTTTCATACTTGATGGATACCCGCGAACGATCGAACAGGCCGACTGGCTGACCGAGCTTCTCGAGCAGAATTTCAAACCGCTCAACGCTGTTGTAAGCCTGAAGGTAGACGTGGAGGCCACCGTCCAGCGGCTGTCGCGCCGCCGAGTGCATAAGGTCACCGGCGAGAACTTTCACCTTGACTTCAATCCGCCCCCGCCTGAGATCGACGCATCCGAGCTTTATCAGCGCGACGACGACCATCCCGAGGCTATTCGCCGACGGCTGCAGATTTACGACAAGCAGACGGCACCGGTCGAAGGCTACTATCGCGACCGCGGCAAACTCATCGAAATTGCCGGCGAAGGCTCAATCGACGACGTGTTCAATCGCATAAGTGAGGCGCTCAATACCACCGCCTGAGTTTATATCCCAACTACGTGAATACCGATATTATTTCTGCTACGGGGCACGCTGACCCCGGCACCGTGATCGACCACCTGCGACGGCGCATCGATTCTGAACTCAAGTCCCTCGTTCCCACCTCACCACCCGACGAACTTTACGAGCCCGCACGCTACGTCCTCGACGGATCGGGCAAACGTGTCCGGCCGACGCTGTTGCTCCTTGCGGCAAATGTGTGGGATACGTCGTTTGACGCGGCGCTGCCGGCCGCACTGGGGATCGAAGTCTTCCACACGTTCACGCTGGTCCATGACGATATCATGGACCACTCGGATGAGCGCCGCGGTCGCGAGACGGTCCATGTGAAATGGGATGAAAGCACCGCGATCCTTGTGGGGGACTATCTGCACGGCCTTTCCTACGACCTGCTCGCACAGACCGAAACGCACAACCTGTCGGCGATCGTCCGCACATTCCATCGGATGGTGGCCAAGGTCTGCGAAGGTCAGGCGCTGGACAAGGCGTTTGAAAGTCGCCGCGAGGTGTCGGTGCAGGATTACTTCGACATGATCTACGCCAAGACCGGCGCGCTCATCGAGTGTGCGATGGAGCTGGGTGGTCTGATCTCCGGAGCATCAGAGGATCAGGTCGATGCGCTGCGATCGGCCGGCCGCCACATTGGCCGGGCGTTCCAGGTGCAAGATGACCTGCTCGACATCACGGCGGACGACGCGCGATGGGGCAAACCCATCGGCGGAGACCTCATCGAAGGCAAGAAGACCTTTATCCTGCTCCGTGCAATCGAGCGAGCCGAAGGGGTGGACCGAGCCTGGTTCCAGAAGATTGTGGATGAGAACGGCCTCGCACCCGAACTCGTCGATGAAGCACGTGATCGGCTGACGCGTTTAGGCATCCTGGAGGAAGCGGCGCAGGCCGTCGAGCATCATTCGAAAGAAGCGCTCAATCGTATAGCGCTACTACCTGCGTGCGAACCCTCCCAAACGCTTACGTATCTTGTCGATTCGATGCGCCGCCGCCTTCATTGAACGAGGTGGCTGCGGATAGACGTTATATCGCTCGGGGTTAGATGATCAAGATTGAAGTCACCGTAAGGAATCGTGCCGGAATTCACACTCGTCCGGCATCGATGATCGTGCGTACGGCGTCGAAGTTCGACGCCGACTTCTTCATCTCGAAGGGGGGATACGAGATCAACGGAAAGAGCATCATCGGTGTGATGACGTTGGCCGCCGAGCAAGGGGCACGGCTCGGCTTGACGTTTGATGGTGATGATGAGAAGGAGGCCGCAGAAACCGTTCGCAAGTTGTTTGAGAGCGGCTTCGAAGAGGTTATGTGATGAGAGGACAATTCTCAGGGTGAACTGATGATGGCTCGAAGTCACGAGGAAGTGCGTGAGTCGACCATGCCGGCCGTGGCTGAATCGGCTGGTGAGATCGTGTTTCAGGGCATCGCGGCCGCACCCGGCATCGCGATCGGACCGGCCTACGTCTATGCTCGCGAATCGCAGGATAATGTCGAGCGACGTTCCATCGGCGATGACTTCGAAGCGGAAATCGCTCGCTTTGAATCGGCCGTCGAACGGTCGGAGCATGATCTGAAGAAGATCGCCTCTGTCGCGGGGGAGAAGCTGGGGAAGGATAGCGCAGCGATTTTCGACGCGCTGGCGATGATGCTCCGCGATGAACGTTTATACGATGCCGTCATCGCTGAAATCCGCGATCATCGCGTCAATGCGGACTATGCGGTGCAGGAGGTAATGACCGGGCACCGCCAGATGATGAAAGCCAGCGATAGCGAGTATCTGCGCGAACGAGCGGCGGATCTGCTTGACCTGCAAGACCGGCTTATCCGTCATCTGCGCCACGGCAAGCTGTTATCGGCGATCGAGCCGAATTGCATTGTGATTGCCGAAAGTGTAACCGCTTCCGACATCGTGCTTTTTAGCCGACGTGGGATTCTGGGTGTGGGAATGGAGTTCGGCGGGCCGACCTCGCACGTGGCGCTTATGGCGCGGGCACTGGACGTGCCGGCTGTCGTGAGCCTGCATGACGTGGTCGATTACGTCAACGACGGCGATACCGTCATCCTCGACGGCATCAGCGGCCGGCTGATCGTGCGCCCCTCTGCCGAAGTACTCGAGCGGCACGAGCGGCGGCGCGAGAGTTATCAGCGGTTGCGCCTCGAGCAGGAGGAGCTCGCCGGAGACCCGACGCGCACGCTCGACGGTGTGGACGTCCAGTTGATGGCCAACATCGAGTTCGAAGAGGAGCTTCGGCTGATGAAGGCCTACGGCGCCGATGGCATCGGCCTCTTCCGAACGGAGATCATGGTGCTGCTTCAGCAGAGCCTCGCCATCGCGGAGGATGAGCAGTACCGGATCTACAGCAAGATCGTTTCGGAGACGGCACCTCAGCCGACGGTGATACGCGTGCTCGACCTGGGCGGCGACAAGATTCTGCCCATGGGTGCACGCGAGCAGAATCCGTTCCTTGGTTGGCGAGGCATCCGGCTGTTGCTCGATAAGCCGGAGATGCTCATTCCGCAGCTCCGGGCCATCCTGCGCGCCAGCCATCTCGGGCCCGTCAAGATTCTCCTGCCGATGGTCACCAATCTCGAGGAAGTGGCTCTCTTCCGCGAGGTGCTAAAGCGGGTGGAGGGCGATTTGGAGCGGGAGGGAGGTGCACCGATCGGCGAGTTTGAGGTGGGCATTATGGTCGAAGTGCCGGCCGTGGCGATGATGGCCGACGTTTACGCTGAAGAGGCTGACTTCCTGTCTATCGGCACGAACGACCTCACGCAGTACACGCTCGCCGTAGACCGCGGCAACGACCTCGTATCCGACAAATACGACGAGCTGCACCCAGCTGTGCTGAAGCTCATCAAGAGTACGATCGATGCCGGCCTGCAAGCCAACGTCCCCGTCAGCATGTGCGGCGAGATGGCCAGCAACCCGCGCTCGGTGCCGGTGCTTTATGGACTGGGGCTCCGATCATTCAGCATCTCTCCCGTGTATCTTCCGCAGGTAAAACGCATCATTCGGACGCTTGAGACGTCAAGTGCTGAGGCACTGGCACGAGGCATCCTCGAGTGCCGGTCGATAGGCGAGGTCAATCGGTACCTCGACCACTGGCTCGAGACCGACCCGTGCGGCCGGAAAGTGGCCGCCGAGATTGCGAACGGCAATCAGGCTTAGCATCCCTCCAGATCACCACATACATCATGTTGACGGAACGACTCGACGCCGATTTGAAAGCAGCCATGCGGGAGGGCGACAAGGTCCGGCTGCGTACGCTGCGTGCGCTCAAAACCGCCATCACCGAGCGCGAGATCGAGAACCGCAAGGGCGGCACAGGTTCGATTAGCGAAGAAGAGGAAATTGCCGTTTTGCAGCGCCAGGCCAAGCAGCGCCGCGATTCGATTGAGCAGTTCGAGACGGCATCGCGGCCGGATCTCGCCGAGGCAGAGCGCGAAGAGCTGGAGATTCTCGAGACCTATCTGCCCAAGCAGATGACCGACGATGAGATCCTCGCGGTGCTTCGAGAGGTCATCGAAGACGTTGGCGCCACCGAGCCCAAGGACATGGGCCGCGTCATGGGGGCGACCATGCCGCGCGTGCAAGGGCGCGCCGACGGCCGCCGGATCAATGAGCTTGCACGCGGCCTGCTCACCGGCAATGCGTGATGTCGGCGCTTGACGTCATCCTGCTGGCTTGTCTGGGGCTCGGCCTCGTGCACGGCCTCTTTACAGGCTTCATCCGGCAGGTGGCCGATCTGGTCGGGCTCATAATCGGCGTTATCCTGGCCATGCGGCTGATGACGCCGATCGGGAGCCGGCTTCAGGAGATGATGGGCGGCAATGAGCTTGTCATGCGCATCATCGCCTTTGTGCTCGTGATCCTCGCCGTGCAACTTGTGGCTTACGTTGCGGCACGTGTACTCGAGCGCATCGTCGGATTCGTGAGGCTCTCGTTCGTCAATCGAACGGTAGGCGGCGTCTTCGGCATCGTGAAAACCGGGCTGTTGCTGAGCATCACGCTGCTGGCCCTCGCCGGCTTCGACGTCCCGAGCGAGGAAACACAGAATTCCTCCGTCCTCTATCGGCCCATCAGCGCCATTGTCCCCGCATCGTGGCACCTGGTAGCCGACCACGTGCCCGAGATAGGCGTGGACGGCCTACTCAACGGCAGAGAATCAACCAGCGCCGAATAGATCGGGCCGGGGCATATTCGCGGTCGCCGAGTTCGTTTAAGGATTACGGGCGGACGTGCCCGTCTCCGTAGGCGATCCATTTATACGTCGTCAGCTCTTCAAGCCCCATCGGCCCGCGGGCGTGCAGCTTCTGCGTGCTCACGGCCACTTCCGCACCGAGCCCGAACTGCCCGCCATCATTGAAGCGCGTGCTCGCGTTCACGAACACGGCCGACGATGTCACCTGCTCCACGAAGCGGTTGGCATTGGACACGTCGTTGGTGATGATCGCATCCGAATGCTCGGTGCTGTGATCCTGTACGTGCTCGATGGCCTCATCCACCGAGTCGACAATTTTGACGCCGAGGATGAGCGCCAGCCACTCCTGATCGAAGTCATCCGGCCCCGCCGGCTGCACGTCGTGACCGGCATCACGGATCACGGGCAGGGCCGCGGCATCGGCGCGTAGCTCCACGCCACGGCTCGTCAGCCGCTCGGCCATCGGCCCGAGGAAGCGATTGGCAACGTCACGGTGTACGAGCACCGTATCCAGCGCATTGCAAACGCTCGGCCGCTGAACCTTTGCGTTCTCCACGATATCCACGGCCTTCGCCAGATCCGCCGATGCATCGATAAACATGTGGCAGATGCCAATTCCACCCGTAATCACGGGTATCGTGCTCTGCTCTTTGCAAAGTCGATGCAATCCCTGCCCGCCGCGCGGGATGATCATGTCGACGTACTCGTCCATCCGGAGGAGCTTCGACACGAGCTTGCGATCCGGGTTGTCGATGTACTGGACCGCGTCCGCTGAAATCCCCACCCGCTCGAGCGCCGCCTGGATGACTTCGACGAGCGCCATGTTACTGCGCAGCGTCTCACTGCCACCGCGCAGAATCACCGCGTTGCCTGTTTTGAGGCAGAGCGATACGATATCGATCGTCACGTTCGGCCGAGCCTCATAAATCACGCCGATGACGCCGATCGGTATCCGCCGCCGCACCAGCCGGATGCCGTTCGGCAATACGCGGCCTTCGATATCCGTCCCCACCGGATCGGGGAGCTCGGCCACGCGCCGCGTATCGTCCGAGAGCGCGTTCAGCCGGTCTTCGTTCAGGAGCAATCGATCCAAGAGCGCCTCGCTCAGGCCGTTTCGCCGGCCTTCATCCACATCGAGTGCATTCGCCGCCAGCACGTTCGCCGCCTGGGCCTGCAGTTCATCCGCGATGGCATGCAGCGCGCGGTTCTTCTGCTCGGTCGTGAGCACCGCGATTTGCCGCCCTGCACGCTTCGCCGCGCGCCCCATTGGGGCAAGCTCCGTCAACTGTCCGTTCTCCGTATTCATATCACCAGTCTCAAATTGCGGCCGTCACGTTGCGGCCTCTTGCATCAAAATTAGGTCGTTGCGATGAATGGCTGCGGGCCCGTACGTGTAGCCCAGCAGTTCTTCGATCAGCTCTGAGCGATGGCCCATAATGCGCTCCAGCTCATCGCGGCCATAGCGAACCAGGCCGTGCGCAATCTCATCATCCTCCGGACCATAAACCAGCACGCGGTCGCCACGCTGGAACGATCCTTCCACCGAGCGGATGCCCGCCGGCAGCAGACTGCTTCCTTTCTGCGTCAACGCCCGCGCCGCGCCTTCATCCACGGAGATCCGGCCCGTCGATGCGCGGCCAGCCAGAATCCATCGCTTGCGCTGTTCGAGTGCGCTGCCATGCGCGGGGAAATACGTGCCGACGTCCTCTCCACCAACCGCACGAAGAATCACGTCAGTCAATCCGCCCGACGCAACGACGACATCAATACCGGCTCGCTGCGCGGTATGCGCCGCCTGCAGCTTCGTCCGCATGCCGCCCACGCCGAGGCCACTCACACTCTCACCGGCGCGGCGGAGCATCGATCGGTCCACGCGCTCCACAACGGGGATAAGCGTTGCAGTGCTGTCGCTGCGAGGGTCCGCCGTGTAGACGCCTGCCTGATCCGTCATCAACAACAACAGATCCGCATCCGTCAGAATGGCCGTCAGCGCCGAGAGATTGTCATTGTCGCCCACGCGGATCTCCGACGTCGCCACCGCATCGTTCTCGTTGATGATGGGCACGATGCCGTGCTCGATCAGCGTCCGCAGCGTATCGCGCGCATTGAGGAAACGCCCGCGCGCATGCACATCGGCCCGCGTCAAAAGCACCTGCCCCACAGGGATGCCATAAATGTCGAAGAGCTGCTCCCACGTCTGGATGAGGCGGCTTTGCCCCACCGCCGCCAGCATTTGCTTGACCGCAACGGATGCCGCCGGGTCATCGTGACC
>CAZRTY010000006.1:0-30261 GCA_964603055.1 uncultured Rhodothermales bacterium
AGAAGGAGCGGATGGCCTTCGTCCCCGCATCGTACTGGGACCTCAAGGCAGCGCTGCGACAAAATGGTGCCGGCTTCGAAGCCGTGATGACGCATTATCGTGGCATTCGGCTCGCGTCGGGATCGGATTTCGATGACGATACCGGTCGGCTGAAGGCAGGCCTGACGCCCGATAAGGACGTCCTGCTGCTCTCAGAAGAGGAGGCGCGCGCCCTGGCCGAGCGACTTCCGTCCGCGCCGTGGCGTGTGGCGAACATCAACGAACGGGTCTCCAAGCGTTCTCCCGCTCCGCCGTTCATCACATCCACACTACAGCAGGAAGCCAGCCGCAAGCTCAGCTTGTCGGCCCGCGAAACGATGCGCGTGGCCCAGCGGCTGTATGAGCACGGCCACATCACATATATGCGAACCGACTCTACGAACCTCTCTCGTGAAGCGGTTGATGGAAGCCGGCGCGCCGTTGAAAAGCGTTATGGGAAGGAATACCTGAGCGACGGCCTTCGTCAGTACGGCGGCAAAGTCCGAAACGCGCAGGAAGCACACGAAGCCATTAGACCCGCGGGCGGCGCGATGAAGACCAGCCGCGAGCTCGGGCTCAGCGGTATCGACGCCCGCCTGTACGACCTCATCTGGAGCCGCACGATTGCGAGCCAGATGGCGGATGCGCGCATTCGTCTCGTCACCGCCTCCATCGAGGCCCGCGATGGCGATAACGTCGCCGCATTCCGCGCGTCGGGCCGCTCGATCGATTTCCCGGGCTTCTTCCGCGCTTACGTCGAAGGCAGCGACGATCCGGATGCCGCCATTGAGAATCAGGAGGCGCCGCTGCCGAAGCTGCAGGAAGGCGACACGCCGGACTGCGATGATGTGAAGGCGCTCGGCCACGAGACACGACCGCCGGCGCGCTACACTGAAGCCACGCTCATCCGTACGCTCGAAAGCGAGGGCATTGGTCGACCCAGTACGTACGCCACGATTATCGACACGGTCATCAACCGTGGATATGTGCGCAAGGTAGGAACGCAGCTCGCGCCCTCTTTCTCCGCATTCGCCGCCAATAACCTCCTCGAAGCGCAGTTCCACAAACTGGTCGACGTCGGTTTCACGGCCGAGATGGAACAGGTTCTCGACGATATCGCGGCGGGAGAGGAAGAGTCGACGCCCTACCTGCGACGCTTCTACGACAAAGGGATCGAGAGCGCGATTGCCACGGTAAAGGAGAAGGTCGATCCAAAGGAAATTTCAACGATCCATTCTCCCAAGTGGAACGGGTTCGTGGTGCGCGTGGGGCAGTACGGCCCGTATCTCGAGGTCGAGGTCGACGGAGAGCAGGTTCGCGCGTCACTTCCGCAGGATCTCCTTCCAGGTGAAGTCACACTTGAGAAGCTGCAGGAGATCGCGGAGGCCGCTACCGCTGAAGACGAGGTGCTGGGCGTTCATCCCGAACACAACAAGCCGGTCTTCTTGAAGGATGGACCCTACGGGCCGTACGTACAGCTCGGAGAGGACGACGAGAAGCCTCGGCCGAAGCGTCAGTCGCTCGCGCCGGGCTTGACGAAAGCGGATGTCACGTTCGAAGTGGCGCTCGACTTGCTGGCGCTGCCTCGCGTGCTCGGACAACACCCTGATTCAGGCAAAGACATCAAAGCCAGCATCGGCCGGTTCGGTCCGTACGTTCAGCACGAGAAGACATACGCCTCGCTCAAGAAAGGCGTGGACGATGTCCTGAAGGTTGAGCTACCCCGCGCGCTTGAACTGCTCGCCGAGAAGGAGCGCAAAAACAAGCCGCTGCGTGTGCTCGGCGATCATCCCGAGACCGGCGATCCTATCGAGGTATGGGCCGGGCGCTACGGACCCTACGTCAAGCATCAGAAAACGAACGCGTCGCTTCCTAAAGGGATTGAGCCCGACGATGTATCGATGCCGATGGCCATCGACCTGATCGTTGAGCAAGCGAAGAAAGGGAAGAAAGGCCGAGGCACGAAGAAAACCGCGGCGAAAAAATCGTCAGCCAAGAAGCCCGCAGCTAAAAAAGCAACGGCTAAGAAGGCGGCTCCGAAGAAGAGCGCGCCGAAGAAATCGGGATCCGATGAGTAGCTCTTATCGGCCGATATCGCGCTCGCCGAGGCGTAGCGAGTCGAGGATGCTGAGGTAGTTGCGGTAGCGGAGGTCGCTAATCTCGCCGCGCTCGAATGCATCGATGATTGCGCAGCCGGGTTCGTGATCGTGCGTGCAGTTGGGGAACCGGCAGTTGTGGATGTGCGGCACGAACTCGACGAAGTAATGACCGAGGTCGCCCGGTTCGAAGTCGAGCACGCCAAACTCACGCACGCCAGGCGTGTCAACGGCATAGCCGCCGAATGACAACGGGTAGAGCGTGACGTTGGTCGTGGTATGACGGCCTTTGCGCGTTCGCTCGCTGATTTCGGCGGTGCGCGCGCCGAGGCCGGGCTCAATGGCATTGAGCAGGGTGGACTTACCCGTACCAGAGGGCCCCACGAGCACCGTCGTCTGATCCTCGAATTCGCCTCGCAAGTCCGCGATGCCGCTCTCGCTCTCCGCACTCACGATGCGGACAGGATAGTCGAGGCTCTCGTACAACTCGGTCAGTTCCTCGATAAATGGACTGCGCACGTCATCGATCAGGTCGCTCTTGTTGAAGAGAATGCCTGCATCGAGCTCATTGCGGGCCGCCACCACCAGGATACGATCGATAAAGCCGGGGTTCGGTGGCGGCAGATCGACCGACTGCACCACCCATACCAGATCCACGTTAGCCACGATCACATGCTCGCGGCCGACGCGGCGTCCGGCGGCGCGCCTCACCAGGCGGTTTTCGCGCTCGTGGATCTCAGTGATTAATCCCGTGCCGTCCTCGTTGATTCGGATCGTCACGCGATCGCCAACCGCGATCGGATTCGTCTCCTCACGGCCCTCGAGACGAAACTTCCCACGAATCTTCGACGCCACCGCCCCGTCGGCCGTGCTCACGTCGTACCAGCTTCCCGTCGATCGGATGACCGTCCCGTCGAGGAGCTCTCCGGCTTTCAGTTTGTCCTCCATCACGTCGTCACGATCTCACGCATTCGCTGCACCTGGCATCATATCTGAAACCTCCATAAAACGTTCTCGTCTACGATTTACATGTACGGAAGGTGATTCATCTGTAGACGGACGACGAGGTAACCGTCATGACAACACGCGATAAAGAGAATTCGGAGCAGTATCAGGAAGCGCGTAAGCACTTCGATGAGCTTCGTATTGAAGATAAGGCGGTCTTCCTGCTGGAGTCCACCGTAACCACGCTGGCGCGCGGACTCGAGACGCTTGGCCGCTCGATCGGGGAGACGCTCGAACGTACCTTCGATGAGGCCGAACGCCGCGCGAAAAGAAGCGCGGACGCTGGAAGTCAGGAGACGGCCGCTGAAGATTCAGGGGACGGATCGGCGTCGACGCCACCTCCGTCAACTCCGTGACGACGATGGACGATCGTCAGACTCCGCGTCGCGTTGTCGAGTTCGAGCGGTTAAATTTGCTCGGGAAGGCCGTCTTTGCCGGGGGATGGATGGTTCGCATCGCGGCAAATGGGATTCAGCACGCGGTCGATCGCTCGGCCACCGTCCTTGCCGAGGCCGAGCGGGCGTTCCGGCAGGGTCGAGATCCCTATATTGACGACGCAAAGATTATCGAAGAGCGCGAAGAGCCGAGGCGCTAATCGACATTGTGCCCAGATACGACAAAAGGCTGCCCGACCATGAGGCAGCCTTTCGTCTTTCCGTTAACTTTGATGCTGGTCTCAGGTGACGACCGTACCTGCTGTCGCCGGCGTGGCGTTAGACTGCATGCGTTTTTCCTCTTCGCTGATGCTGAAGAGTTCGTTTGGATCTGTCTTTGGCTCACCTTCGAAAACGAGATCGGCGATCTCGCTCACGCGATTCACATAGTGAATCTCAAGCCCCTCCAGCGCCTCGTTCTTGATCTCCTTGACGTCCTTCTCATTTTTCTCCGGCAACAGCACCGTCTCAATGCCGGCGCGCCGAGCGGCCAGCACCTTCTCCTTGATGCCGCCGACCGGCAGAACGAGTCCGCGCAACGTGATCTCACCCGTCATCGCTACGGTATGCTTAACGCAGCGCTGGGTGTAGATCGATATTAGCGACGTTAACATGGCTACGCCCGCGGACGGACCGTCTTTCGGGATGGCACCGGCGGGGACGTGCACGTGGAGGTCCCAGTACCGGAAGGCATCGGCGGGAATCCCGAGCGTGTCAGCATGAGCTTTCACGTACGAAAACGCCGCCTGCGCCGATTCCTTCATCACATCTCCCAGTTGACCGGTCAGGATAAGACGGCCGTTTCCGCGCGAGATCGATGATTCGATAAAGAGGATGTCACCGCCGGCAGGAGTCCAGGCAAGTCCGGTTGCGACGCCCGGCACCTCCGTGCGTTCAGCCACGTCCGAGAAGAAGCGGCGCGCACCGATCAGGTCGTGGAGATCATCCGGTGAGACCGACGCCGACTCCACCTCCTCGAGCGCAATCTTCTTCGCCACGCCGCGCGCCACCGACCCGATAGTCCGCTCGAGCTGGCGTACGCCCGACTCACGAGTGTAACCGTCGATGATCAGGTTGAGCGCATCATCGTCGATCTCAAACTGACCTTCCTTCAGGCCGTTGCGCTCCATTTGGCGTGGCACCAGGTACCGTCGAGCGATCTCCAGCTTTTCGTCCTGCGTGTATCCGTTGATCTCGATGACCTCCATTCGGTCGCGAAGCGGCGCCGGAATCTGCTCGAGATAGTTGGCCGTGGCGATGAAGAGTACGTTAGACAGGTCGTAGTCGAGCTCGAGGTAATGGTCGTTAAACGCGTTGTTCTGCTCAGGGTCGAGCACTTCGAGCAGGGCGCTCGACGGATCGCCGCGAAAGTCGGCACCAAGCTTGTCGACCTCATCCAGCATGAAGACCGGGTTTCCCGCGCCGGCTTTCTTCATCCCCTGAATGATGCGGCCGGGCAGTGCGCCCACATACGTGCGGCGGTGACCGCGGATCTCGGCCTCATCGCGCACACCGCCAAGGCTCATCCGCACAAATTCGCGGTCCATCGCCCGAGCGATGCTTTTGCCGAGGCTCGTCTTACCCACACCCGGAGGCCCGTAGAAGCAGAGAATCGGCGCCTTCATGTCGCCCTTGAGCTTCAGAACGGCGAGGTGCTCGATGATTCTCTTCTTGACCTGCTCGAGGCCAAAGTGGTCCTCATCCAGCACTTCCGTGCTGCGCTTCAGGTCCAGGTTGTCTTGCGAGAACTCGTTCCAGGGAAGGTCGAGTATCCAATCGACGTAGTTGCGGGTCACCGCGTAATCGGGAGCGGCGGGGTTCGTCCTCCCCAGTTTGTCAAACTCCTTGGCAAGCGCCTTCGTGACGTGCTCGGGCAGTTCCTTTTTCTCCGCCCGCTCGCGCAGCTCGGCGACGTCCGTTCCGCCGAACTCGCCTTCACCAAGCTCTTCCTGGATCGCCTTTAACTGCTGGCGAAGCAGGTATTCACGCTGCTGCTGGTCGACATCCGTCTTGACGCGGCTGCGGATTTCCTCCGACAGCTGCAGCACCTGAATCTCGCGATGCAGCAGTTCGATGACCTTCTCAGCGCGGTCGACGATCGGAAGCGTCTCGAGAAGCTCCTGCTTTTCCTCGACTTCAACCTGCAGGTTCGACGCGATGAAGTGAATCAGGAACGACGGCGAATCGATGTTCTGAATCGCGTAGGCCGCTTCGCTCGGCAGATTGGGCGACATATTGACGGTCTGCACTGCCAGCTCCTTGATCGAGCGGATGTGTGCCTGCAACGCGATGTCGTCCTCAGAAATCGGCTCCTCGGCAAGCGGCTGAACCCGCGCCAGGAAATACGGATCTTCCTGGGTGAACTCCTCCGTCCGGAAACGCCGTTTGCCCTGGATAACGATCGATTTCGAGCCGTCGGGCATCTTGATAAGCTTCAAGATCGATGCGACGGTGCCGACTGAATAGAGCTCGTCGATCTCCGGCTTTTCGACTTCACTGTTGCGCTGTGCCACGACGCCAATCAGTCCATCCGCTCCGAATGCATCCTTAACGAGTCGGAGCGACGTGTCGCGGCCAACGGTAATCGGCAAAACGACGCCTGGGAAAAGCACCGTATTGCGAAGAGCGAGGATGGGCAATACATCGGGGATTTCCGCATTGCTCATCTCCTGCTCTTCGTCGGCGGTCGGAAGCGGAATGCTCTGCTCCGGATTCTCATCCGAGTCCGACATAAAATCGAGAATACTATCTATCATTGAAGCAATATCAGTGCGTTCGTGCGATACGTCGACTCCCGCGGTCTTCCGCGAGAGGGATCACGCTGATCCCAAAAACCGGGCCAAGGGTCGGATACTGACAAGTTGTCGGTCAGCTGTCGGCGCGTACGACGAGATCGCGAATGGCCTTGTCAAGCAGCTGCAGTTTGAACGGTTTGCCCAGCACGAGGTCGATGATATCGTCGCTGTCGCCGACTTCTGTATCGCCCGTCAGAAGCACGACAGGGCCCGTAAACGGCAGCGCGCGTAGCGCTTTGGCAAACTGGCGGCCGTTCATGTCGGGCATGCCGTGGTCGGTGAAGACGATATCGAAGTCGGTGCCGCCGGAGATGAGCTCGAGCGCCTGAGGACCCGATGAAGCATCCACCACTTCGTGACCGCGTCTCCCGAGCAGTTTCACGAGCAGGGAGCGCACCATCGGTTCATCATCGACGACGAGTACACGTGCCGGCTGGACGGCAGATTCGGGTTCCTTGCGGCTTGTCACGGCTGCGTCTTCGGCGGATGCCGGCAAACTGATGTTGAAGCGGGTACCCTCGCCCGGCGCCGACTCCACTTCGATGCGGCCGTCGTGCTCGCGGATGATGCCGTATGACACCGAAAGCCCCATTCCCGTGCCGCGCTCGCCTTTCGTCGTAAACAGCGGCTCGAAGATGCGCCGCCTGACGTGTTCGGGCATGCCGCCGCCGCTGTCTTCGACCGTAACACGGATCAGTCCGTTGCCCTCATCCTGCGATGCGATGCGCAGTCGGCCTCCGTCCGGCATCGCTTGAACAGCGTTGAGGATCAGATTGAGGAAGACCTCCCTGAGCTCCGTGCCTGAGCCCAGAATCGGCGGCACAGTGGCTAATTCGAGATCGATATCGATTGAGATGCCCTTTCGCCGCGGTTCGTTGTACCAGTACGGCCGGCTGAGCGAAACGCACTCGCGGATCAACGTCTCGACGTCGAGCGGCTCGAACTGCTTCTGCTGTTCATTCCGGATGTACTGCTGGATCTTGCGAATAAGGCTCGCGCCGTCGAGCGCCGCACGTTCGATGGTGCGGAGGTATTCGCGCTGCGTTCCGATGGGCTCCCCTTCATCGGCCGACTGTTTGAGGAGCTCCGTGTAGCCGAGAATGCCGCTGAGCAGATTGTTGAAGTCGTGGGCGATGCCCATCGTCATCCGGCCCAGCGTCTCGACGCGGTTTCGCTGCGTCTGGTTCTGCATCCAGGTGTCGGGCTCACGGAGTACCTCGCCCGAAACCACGACGGCTTTTACCTCGGCCGTGCCGTTTTCGGCTACGTGAACCGGAAGGAAGCTGAGCAGTAGTGGGAGCGGATCCTCATCGGACGGCGAGAGCAGAAAGAACTCGTTGGTGACGAGCAGGCCCGCCGCGGCGTCGGTCGTGAATTTGCGCGTCCGGGCAATGTCTTCATCCGAAAGATCGCTCCACACATCGTTCGAGTTGCCGAGCACGCGCACCCACGCCTCGTTCCGGAAGGTAGGCATGCCGTCTGGCGTGAACGTCGCCATCAATAAGTCTGGCTCGACGATTGGGAGCGGTTCGGCGTCGGCAGGAAGAGACGAAGCGTCCATAAGTTGCGGGTGAAGCGCGACCGGGGAGCGTACATTAGAAACTGAAACGCAAAGATACCAAACTCAGCACGTTCGGATGTGGCATAAGAATATCCTCGGCGCAATCGGTAATACGCCTCTTGTTCAGCTCAATCGCTTGTTCGCCGAGTTCGACAGTACCGTCCTCGTCAAAGTTGAGTATTTCAACCCCGGTGGATCCGTCAAGGACCGCATTGGGCTTGCAATGATTGAGGCAGCCGAGCGGGACGGATCGCTGAGGCCAGGCGGCACCATCATCGAAGGCACCAGCGGCAATACCGGCGCCGGCCTCGCCCTGGTGGCCATCGCGAAAGGCTACCGCTGCATCTTCACCACCACCGACAAGCAGAGCCAGGAGAAGATCGACGTTTTACGTGCGCTCGGCGCCGAAGTCATCGTATGCCCGACGAACGTCGCACCTGATGATCCTCGGTCGTACTACTCGGTCGCACGGCGGCTGGCCACGGAAATCCCCAATTCAGTATATCTGAATCAGTACGACAATCCAGCCAACACCGTAGCTCATTACGAGACAACCGGCCCCGAGCTCTGGTCGCAAACCGAGGGCCGCATCACACATTTCGTGGCGGGGGCGGGAACGGGCGGCACGATCTCGGGCAGCACGCGCTATCTGAAGGAGCAGAATCCGTCGATCAAAACCATCGGCGTTGATCCATATGGATCGGTGTACTTCAAGTACTTTCACACCGGCGTCTTCGACGAGAAGGAGATCTATCCCTACATGACAGAGGGCGTGGGCGAGGACATCCTGGCCGAAAACATGGACTTTGGCATCGTCGACGACTACGTCCGCGTGACGGATCGAGAGTCGATGCTGATGACCCGCCGTTTGGCTTCGGAGGAAGGTCTCTTCGTCGGACAGTCGAGCGGGATGGTCGTGGCCGGTATGTTAAGCTGGATGAGGGAGCACAAGTCTGAACTCAGCGCAGACGATGTAATCGTCATTCTTCTTCCGGATTCAGGCTTCCGCTATCTCTCCAAAACGTACAGCGACCGTTGGATGCGCGATCATGGCTTTGTGGAGACGGGCAATGACCTCACGGTGCTCGACATATTGCGCCGCCGCAAGAAAGAAAACCGGCTGGTGACCGTCGACGCATCTGATTCTCTCGGCGACGCCGTGACCCGCATGACGGAGTTCTCGATATCGCAGATGCCGGTGACGGACGGTGAGGAGGTTGTGGGAAATTTGACGGAGTCGGCCATCCTGAACAAGCTGCTCGTTGAACCCGACGCCCGCACGAAGCCTGTGCGAGATGTCATGAGCGATCCCGTGCCGGTCGTGCCCGCGACACTGCAACTCGACGATCTGTCTTCGTTTCTTGAGCAGGGTGCAGGTGCGGTGCTGGTAGAACTTGCCCCGGATGGCGGCTTCGACATCGTCACTAAGAGTGATGTGATCGCCGCGCTCGCACAGAGTGCGCGTGGGACTGCCGCATGGTCGCGCCACTGAGTATCGTCCGAATTTTGCGAACCGTTCGTCGATCAGCGCGGTAATTTTATCAGTCGGCAGGACGCCCCCGTGCCCGGAAGTCCGCCGTCATTTCGACGATTCGATACCGCTCACACGGCTAATCCCAATAGGCTATTTCATTATGGAACCGCAGCAGCCCAGCAATCCCAACCAGTTGAACATCGAGTTGCCTGAGGGTGTGTCCGAAGGCGTTTACTCGAACCTGGTGATGATCTCGCACTCGCCCGAAGAGTTCATCCTCGACTTCATCCGGGTGATGCCGGGTGTTCCCAAGGCGCGCGTCAAGAGCCGCATCATCGTCACGCCGCAGCACGCCAAGCGTCTTCTGGCGGCCCTGGCCGAGAACATCGACCGCTACGAGGGCACGCATGGCGAAATCGTAGAGCGTACGCCGCCGGGCCAGCCCATCCAGTTCGGCGGGCCCGAAGGCCAGGCGTGAACCGTCATCGATGATGCCGCATCATCAGTATCAGCGCGACGACGCCGAATACGATATGCGGCACCCATGCGGTTGCCACGGGCGATAACTCGCCTGCATATCCGAAAGGCTCGATCAGTTTTTGGAGGGCGAGGTACGAGAAGGCTACCGCCAGCCCGATCCCTATTTGCACGGCCTGCCCGCCTCGCCGTCGAACTGATGCCAGTGGCAGCGCGATCACGACCAGAACGAGATTGGCGAAGGGATACGCAAACTTATCGTAGTAAGCGACGAGTGTTCGGTTGAGTTCGGCGACGCCCGAGCGCCTCAATTCACTGATGTACTCGGAGGCACCGGTGATCGTCATCGATTCGATGTCGCGCTCGGTGCGCGCGAGATCAGACGGAAGCAGAGTCAGCGTTGTGTCAAGACTGCTGGAGCGGTGACGGCTGATCAGGCCGGCATCGTCGAACCGCCATTCGACGGGCTCACGGAAGCGCCAGACTCCGAGCGAATCAACCCATTGCATGCGCGGCGCGTCGATCCGGTACACGAGCTGGTTTGACTCGTCGAATTGTTGCAGGGAGACCAGGTGGGCGGTAGTGTTGGATCGGTCGAAATAGGAGACAGACAGAATCCGACCAGGGCTTTCCTGCCGATGGATATCGCTTGTGGTGACCGAGCGCGCTGCCTCTCTCAGATATTCCTGCTCGAAGGCAAGCACGGTGCGATTGGTTTGCGGTACCACCCAGCCGTTGAAGCCGAACATGAATAGCGTAATGCCGATTCCGACGACGAGGTACGGCCGCGCAATCCGCGCAAGCGAAACGC
The DNA here is from genome assembly GCA_964603055.1 of uncultured Rhodothermales bacterium. GTDB lineage: Bacteria > Bacteroidota > Rhodothermia > Rhodothermales > CAZKDQ01 > CAZRTY01. Next base: position 10,672 of record CAZRTY010000006.1, read on the forward strand.
CGCTGCCGTGTAGTGCCACGAGCTGAAGCGACTGCGCGAGGCGGGCCGTCCAGAAGATGCATCCCAGAAAAAGAGCAAGCGGCGAAACGAGCCGAATGATGTCGGGGATGTAACTCGGGTAGTAGACCAGGAAGATGTCGCGGGTACCGGCTCCGCGATCGTGGAAGTCGTCCATCGATTCCGAATAATGGACGACCACGAAGAACACGATCAGCAGACCGATCAGGACGGCGTAAGCGGAGAGGAGCTTACGAATGATGAACCAGTCGAACCTTTTCACGGGTGGGCATTTTGGGACATTCTTGTTCGATAAGGTATGAGGCCGTTTAAGATCCCGAGAACAAGCGCGGCAGCGATGAAGCCGCTGTGGCGCGGGTGGAATAAGTAACGAGCAGTGGCGTAGCTTGACGGTCTGTGTCGATCAATCAGCGATATCATGAAACTTCACGAATATCAGGCCAAGGACGTCATTGAAAAGTACGGCGTGGCCGTGCAGCCGGGGTGGGTAGCACGAACAGTCGATGAGGCAGTGGCCGCGGCCGAGAAGCTGGCGGAAGCGGGTAATGACATGTTCGTGGTCAAAGCGCAGATTCATGCCGGTGGCCGTGGTAAAGGCGGTGGCGTGAAGCTGGCAAAGAGCATCGAGGACGTGCGCGAGAAAGCGGAGGCGATCCTCGGCATGAACCTCGTGACACATCAGACGGGGCCGGAGGGGCAGCTCGTCCGCGCGGTTCTGGTGACGGGTGCCGTCGATATCGCAAAGGAATACTACGTCGGTGTGACGCTCGACCGCACGACCAACCAGGACGTCATCATGGTGTCGACGGAAGGCGGCGTTGAGATCGAGACGGTGGCCGAAGAAACGCCGCACCTTATCCACAAGGCGTGGATCGAGCCGGGCATTGGTCTCCAGGCCTATCAGGCCCGTGAGCTGGCGTTCGCGCTCGGCTTCGAGGGCGAGACGTTTAAGCAGGCCACGCGCTTCATCACCGCGCTCTATCGCGCCTACCAGGAGACCGACGCATCGCTGGCCGAGATCAACCCGCTCGTGCTGACTGATCAGGGTGATGTCGTGGCGATCGATGCTAAGTTTTCGCTCGACTCCAATGCGCTCTTCCGGCACAAGGACTTGCTTGAGCTGCGCGATATCCATGAGGAAGCTCCGCTCGAAGTGGAGGCGAGTGAGCACGGTCTCAACTACATCAAGCTCGACGGAAACGTGGGCTGCATGGTGAACGGCGCCGGCCTTGCCATGGCCACGATGGACATCATTAAAATTGCCGGCGGCGAGCCTGCCAACTTCCTCGACGTTGGTGGCGGTGCGAGTGCCGAGACGGTCGAAGCCGGTTTCCGCATCATCCTCAAAGACCCGAACGTTAAAGCCATCCTGGTGAATATCTTCGGCGGCATCGTAAGGTGCGACCGTGTGGCCAACGGCGTGGTTGAGGCGGCGAAGAACGTGGATATCAACGTGCCGCTGATTGTTCGACTTCAAGGGACAAACGCTGAGGAAGGCCAGGCCATCCTCAAGCAGAGCGGCCTCAAGATTGAAACGGCCATTCTGCTGAAAGAGGCGGCGGAGAAAGTGACATCCGCGCTGGGAACGGGGGCCGCGGCCTGATACACTGTTGGAATATTGCGGAAGCGGGTGTGGATCAACGAATCCGCACCCGTTTTCCATATTCTAAAGAGGGCATCGAATAAAGTCGGGAAGTCAAGACCCCTCATCATGACGAGGCAGGAGCCATGGTAGACGCTGTCAAACTCCACGATCTAGAAATCCGCGAAGGGATTGAGGACATCACTCCCCAACGAATTGTCACGCTGTATCGGCGGGCGCCGCTACACCGCAACGTGGGAGGCCCGCGGCGCGTGTGGCAGATGTTCGAACAGGCGACGCTCGTAATTACGGCATGGCACCGCGGCCACCTTGTCGGCGTGGCAAGAGTCCTCTCAGACGGCGTGATGTATAGCTACGTGTGCGACCTCGCGGTGGAGCCGGATGTGCAGCGGCTGGGTGTGGGAAAGGCGCTCATCAGCGAAATCCTGACGCGCTGCAAAGGCACGGAGGTCATCCTGCGGGACTCCGACATTTCCTCGGGCTTCTACGCTAAGATCGGATTCGAGCGCGTGGAAAACGCCTGGATCTACCACGCCTGATCGAGGACATTCCTGATCGAGGACATTGAGGCTGGACGGCCTCTATCGTGAAGTAGATGGATGCAGACGGTGCGCTGCTTTCATGCGTCCCGCGATGGACAGAAGAGCGTGCGGGCGGGAGGAAGCTGTAAACGTCCCGGCTTTATTCGGCTGAAGCGGGGCGAGGCCATAACCCGGTTCATCCCCAAAAAATACGCCCGTAAAACGCACCACGCGGGGCGACAACCGAGGTGAACCCGCGCGGGAGAACGAGTGCAAACGGCGTCAGGGCGCCGAGTCGCTGATGAGTTTCAGGTGCTCAACGACGTCTTTGACGCCGGGTATACGCCTTGCGATCGACACGATGAGCTCCCGATCGAGATCGCTACGTACACTGCCGTGGAGCGTGACGACGCTATTCTGGACGTAGGCATGAAGCCCGGAGACGCCCGCCATCTCCATGTCCCGATCGAATGTCGTCTGGATCCGACGCGCGATGATCTGGTCGCGGCGCGTCTTGGTATTGGAGTGACGCCGCGAGGCGGCAGCGCCTCCCAGAACTCGACGGATGACTCGGACCTCCATAACGGACATTACCTGCGGAATTGACGGAGGCGCTTCAATACTTCGGGTATCGCGGTGTTCCGTCTGGTCTTTAGCGTCAGGGTACGAGGCGGCCGCCGAAACGCCCCTGCACATCCTGCCGCGGCTGACGGAGGCGTAAGATATCGCGTAGATGGCCGCTCTTGACTCGCAAGTCGAAGCCCCACGATTGATATGGCCCAAACGGCGTCCAGTGGGCGGACAGTTGCCAGCACTCGAAATCGCGCATGATGTTCAGGTTCGTCAGCACGATGTCGTCGCGGACCAGATCGTAGCCGGTGCGCCCCTGCACTTTCCAGTTCGGCGTGAGGTTAAAGTCGAAGCTCGCATTGACAATCGCCGTGCGGTTGGTTTGGAGTCCGCTGCGGGTGTGCGAGAAGTTGAAGTCGAGGTTTAGCGACCACGGTATCGCGAAATCCGCGTAGCCACCCGTAGACATACTGTAGGGCGTCGAAAGCGGATCGAGCGGCGTAGCAGGCGCGCCTCCGGGAGTCAACGGCCCTTGCGGCATCATGGGGTCGCCGGGACGGGCACGTCCGGCCTCGAACGGTCGCGCTGCTCCGGTCGGTGAACTTCGAAATGCCGTGCTGAGGTTGAGCGAGGTTCTCACCAGCCGAAGCGGCATCCAGGGGCGCGTAGAAAACAGATACGAACCGATATCACGGCCCGTTGCCGGGTTGGTGGCGTAGGGAGAGTAGGTGGCCGTCCACCGGATGTCGAACTGGTCGAAGAGGCGCGTCCGGGCGTTCACGTTAACGGGGGCCAGCCGGAGTGAGTCTGCCGCGAAGTTGTATGACGAGCTGACGTTCAAATCGAGCAGCTTCAGCGTCTGCTCCGTTTCCTCGCCGTCATTTGTCAATCGAAAACGCTTGGTCTCGAACACATTGCTGACCTGGAACGACAGTGCCTGCTGCGCCGAGCTGACACCGCCGATGATGGGATACTCAACGTCATTCCCCTGAGCGTCGATGTACGAGCGGGTGTAACCCCAGAACTCGCGCGTGAAGTCGGGCGAGTACGAATAAGATAACGAGGGACGGACAGTATGGCGGAGGCCACGGAACGCACCGATCTGTACGGGGAAGGTGCCGTAGAAGGCTGTGTTTCCGGATGCGGAGAGGCTGAAACGTCTCAGCGCGAAGAAGCCGGGCACCTGCTCGGTGATGACTCGACTGGCGTCCTCGTCGTAGTGACGTCGTTGAGTTTGCGTGTGCCACGATTCCGTGTAGTTGGCCGAGGTGGTGACGTTGAACCGGAAGCCAGGCGATATGAGCGGAAGGCCTACTATCGAGAAGTTGCTTGATATCGGGATGTTGTGCGTAGCCGAGAGATCAAACGGTGTCTCGTTGTCGGTGGCGGTGCGATACGTCGATGGCGAGAAAAGGGCATCGTACCACTGCACGTCGGGGATGCCACGCTGCGCGAGGATGGTATCCGGCAGCGGTGTGTAGTCAAACCGGTTGTCCAGGCGCCCACTGTAGCTGAGCGTGATGCGCTCGAAGAAATTGTCCCGCGCCAATCCCCTCGACCGCTGAAACGGCTTGACGGAGTTCTGCGAGAATGACATCGACGGCAGCGTCAGGTTGGCGTTGCCGGTGGTTAGATTCTGCGATTGCGTAAGGCTGATGTTCATCGACCGGCCGGCGTTGGGCCAGCGTTTCGCGTAGCGGACGGTCGAGCTCACGTTTTGCCGAACCCGGTCGTCATAGCTCTCGGAAATCGACCGGGCGTAACTAGACGACGTCAGGTTGACGTTGCCGCTCAACGTGGCCGTCGGATTGATGGTCTGGTTGTGCGTCCATTGCAGAGACGCTGTGTCGTAAATCTGGAAATCAGGGTCGCGGCGTTCTCCGCTGCGGTTGCGCACAAAATGGAAACGGAGGCTGCCCGAATAGGCGTTGCGCTTATTGTATCGGTAAAGCGGAGCCACCGACCAGCTTCCGCGCGTCCAGATGCCGCCCTGCACCTGGAGATCCATATAATCACTGATGGCCCAGTACCAGCCCCAATCCTGCAGGTAGAAGCCTCGCTCGTCTTCACCGTAGCGAGGTGCAAGCGGACCGCTGCGCCGGCCTTCCGTCGCGGGCAGGAAACCAAACGGCAGCCAGAGTGGAGTGGGGATGTTGAACAGGTAAAGTTGGATCGGCCCGGTATAGATCCACTCGCCGTCTTCGATTTTCATCCGATCCGATCGGAGTGAATACGATGGATCCTCAACACAATCGCACGTGGTGTAAACACCGCGGCTGATGTATAGCGTCGAGTCTTCAGCGACGGTCACGGCACCGGCTCTCACAAAGCCCTCTTGAATGGCCGTTTGAGCGGCTTCGATGCGTCCTCGCTCGGTCCGCATATTGAAGGCAAGCCGGTCGCCGGAAAACGACTCGCCACTTTGCTGAAAATGGGGGCGGCCGACGATCGACGTATCCGACTCCAGACCACGTGCCCGTAATAAGTCGCGATCGAAATAGAGGTCGACTTCGTGTGCCTCGAGCGTCACATCGCGGTACGTCACCCGCGCGTCGCCCACGAGGTTGGCGACATCCCCATCATCTGCATCAAGCACGATGACGAGCGAGTCAGACGCGGCAAAGCGAACGCTGCGATCGCTAGCGGTTCTCCCAGATCCAGTCGCCGTGACAGGTCTATCGACCGGAGCGGCAACGGTGTCTACGTCCGTCGAAAGCGTATAGGCAGAAGGTAGACCGTCTGAGCCAACGATCACCGTATCCGCAGCTGCGGTATCGGCGACAATGCCGTCGACCACGACGCTATCAACAGAAGCGGGGCGAGGCAGGATCTGAGCCGACGCCACACTGATCGTGATCGCCGTCAGATAGAATGTGATGAGGATTGAGCTCAGCCGGCGCATCTCGGCGGGACAACGCGAGAGGGAGCATGATTGGAAGCCCGCAGACGCTAAATGATTCGCGCCGGCAACCGGAGTCGTCAGATTCCGATCTCCTGAAACACCAGGTGTGCGGCGCCCGCGAGCGCGACGTCGTTACCGCGCGTCTCTCGAACGATTTCGAGGCCGTCGTGTAGCGCAGGCATGACGTATTGCGGCAGCGTCTTGCGAGTTGTGTCGAGTATATAATCGCCCGCGCCGGAGACACCACCGCCTACCACAAATTTGCGGATGTCGAGCAGGTTGACCACCGAGCCCATCAGGCATCCGAGCTTATGCCCGGCCCAGGCAAGGATCTCCGTTGCAGCCTCATCTCCTTCGACGGCCGCTTCGTGCAGGATGCGCGGCGAGATGTCAGTGAGATTCGGCGCCGTCATCTTGTGCACCAGGCTGTCGCGCCGGTTGAGCAAATACAGTCGTGCGTAGTCAGACAAGAAGTTCTGCCCGAGATATGCTTCGATAGCACCGGGTACGCCGGACAGTGCCATGGGCCCCTCGTAGTCGATCGTCATGTGACCGATCTCGCCTGCGCCGCCTGAGCTGCCCCGGAAGATGCGATTCTGGTAGATGATCGATCCGCCGACGCCTGTCCCCAGCGTCACCATCACGAAGGAGTCGAACGGTTGCCCGGCGCCATAGTGAGCCGAACCAAGGCCCGCGACGTTGGCGTCGTTCTCAACAAGCACCGGCAGATCGGCCCGGCCGAATTGCAGACGAATCGCCTCGGCGACGTTCACGGTATCCCATCCCGGGAAGTTCGGCGGACGTGTGACAGTCGTTCGATCCCAGTTGATCGCGCCGGGCGAGCCGATACCGATGCCAACCACCGGATCCGAGGCCCGCGATGCCAGGTCGCGCGCCAGATCGGCGATGCGCGCCACCACGGCCTCTGGCCCAAGCTCAGCCGGCGTGGCGATCTGCTCCTGGTGCACGATTCCTCGACTCCGATCGACGAGTGCACCTTTCAGATTGGTGCCGCCCAAATCGATCCCGACCGCGAAGTGCGCCATGGAGAATTTTATAGATGTGGATGGGATGGGAGGCGAGCTACTCCGTCCATTGCTCGGGATAAACGGTCTCGCCTGGGCGGCGCATGCCGTATTGCTCACGAGCGATGCGCTCGACGTCTTCGTCAGTCAATCCCGCCTCGAGCGATGCTTCGATAGCCTCGATCTGAGCAGACAGCTCCGCGTTTTCGCGGCGCAGTTCCGTCGATTCCTGCCACCAGAGGGCGCGGCGGACGAAGCTGTGGCTGTCGAAGAAGGTCAGCCACACGAGCAGAAGCCCCACCGCCACAAGGACGATGGGGCGTCGAAATCTGCGTCGTGATTCAGAGGCCCTCTTCGACATCAGGTATTAGATCCGGAACGCGCTGCGGCCGGGATAGATGGCGCTATCGCCCAGCTCTTCTTCAATCCGGAGGAGCTGGTTGTACTTAGCGATGCGGTCGCTGCGGCTTGCCGAGCCTGTTTTGATCTGGCCGGCGTTCGTTGCCACGGCGAGGTCCGCGATCGTCGTGTCTTCCGTTTCGCCCGAGCGGTGGCTGATTACCGATGTATAACCATGCTTGTGCGCAAGCTCGATTGCTTCGAGCGTCTCCGTAAGCGTACCGATCTGATTGAACTTGATCAAGATCGAGTTGCCGGATCCTTCTTCAATACCGCGTGCCAGACGCTCGGTATTGGTAACAAAGAGGTCGTCGCCGACGAGCTGCACGCGAGAACCGATTCGCTCGGTCAGTGCACGCCAGCCTTCCCAGTCGTTCTCATCGAGCGCATCCTCGATTGAGATGATGGGATACTGATCGACCCACGACGCCCAGAACTCCACCATTTCCTCAGACGAACGCTTACGGTTCGGATCGCTCTTCCAGAAAACGTACGAGCCATCCTTATACATCTCACTGCTTGCAGGATCCAGCGCAATGAAGACGTCCGATCCGGCTTTGTAGCCGCTCTTCTCGATCGCCTCCAGGATGACTTCGATGGCTTCCTCGTTGGACTTCAAGTCGGGCGCAAATCCGCCTTCATCACCCACAGCCGTGCCATAACCGCGACCGCGAAGCACGGTCTTCAGGTTGTGGAAGATTTCCACGCCCATCCGCAATCCTTCGGAATATGTATCGGCACCAACCGGCATCACCATGAATTCCTGCATGTCGACGTTATTGTCGGCATGCTCACCGCCGTTGATGATGTTCATCATCGGCACGGGCAACATCCGGGCGTTCGTGCCGCCGATGTAGCGATAGAGAGGAAGGCCGGTCGTTTGGGCGGCAGCTTTGGCCACGGCAAGCGACACGCCGAGGGTGGCGTTGGCGCCAAGACGCGATTTGTTGGGCGTCCCATCCAGCGCAATCAAAGCCTCGTCAATCGTGGCCTGATCCAGCACGCTCATCCCGACGATCTCGTCGGCGATTTCCTCATTGATGTTCTCAACGGCGCGCAGAACACTTTTCCCCTGGAAAAACTGCTTGTCGCCGTCTCGCAGTTCTACGGCTTCGTGCTCACCCGTTGAGGCGCCACTCGGAACGGCGGCGCGGCCAACAGCACCTTCGACGGTGGTGACTTCAACTTCTACGGTCGGATTTCCGCGGCTGTCAATAACCTGACGGCCGATGATGTCATCGATAATCATAGGTATGCTTTGTTAAGGATGAGCACTGCAGGGGGATACAGAATGTGAAGCTCGGTATCACCACATGTAATAACAAGAAAAGTGGCCGGAGTAATCTGAAATTGCATAAAACGAAGAGAGGCCGACGGGAATACCGCCGGCCTCTACAAGGAGCTTCGTCAGATGTTAGGTCCTGTTACGGGCGCCGCACCGTGGTCGATTCGCCGATCCACGAGTAGCAACCGTAGTTGACCTGGTAGCTGTCTCCGGCGCTCCATCCGCGGAAGAACAGGTCTTCACTGGAGGGGAAGGAGCCTGAGTACGACCGGGCTTTCTGCCTGGCCTGGCTGGCTACGGAGGGGTCGCGGCTGGCAGCGCGCTCATAGTAGTCAACAGCGAGCCAGTAGACCGCGCGGTCCTCCCGATCGAACGATCCGCAGTTGCCTACCTGCGTCACGTAGAGGTCTCCGATGGCGATGTAAGCCGCACCGAAGTTGCTGTCGATCTCGAGTGCCTGGCGGAAATGGCGCCTTGCATTCTGCAAGTTGCCAATCTGCTGCTGAGCGATACCCATGTTAAAGTAGATATCGCGCTCGCGGCCTTCCACGCCTTGCGTCTGGAGAGCGCGTTCGTAGAGCTGATAGGCGCCGCGGGCGTCGCCATCTTCCAGCCGCATCCGTGCCACGAGCTGGAAGGTGCGGGCATCGGGCTGCACTTCAAGCAGGCGCTCGCTCAACTGTTCTGCCATGTCATGGCGGCCCGTGGTGATATACAGGTCGAAGAGCTCCGCAATCAAATCGGCATCGTCCGGGTTACGCTCAACCTGCCGCTCGATGAAAGCGACGCGTTCCTCCGGCGTGTCGAACAGCGTGTTCTGGACAACGGAGATATACTCCGCCACGTCGGCCACATCACCATGTGTCTCCTCCACGCGATCGATGAAGCTCAGCGTGGCCTCTTCGTCGCCGAGGGAATGAACGTGGTTGATGAGATAGTTGACGTAGTAGGCGTCGAGCGATGCAGCGTCGAGCTCATAAGCCTCCATGTAGGCTTCCGCGGCCTGAGCCTGTGCATCACCAAAGTGCGCCGCATTCGACTGGATGAACCGGCCTTTGTTGATCAGCCAGCGCTGCTCGTCGACATCGACGTCGGCCGCGCGCAACTGGGGAACGGCAGTCTCGAATACGACGAGAGCGGAGTCGAGGTAGGCCGGGTCTTGCTCAGCAAGGCCTTCAAACGCCTCGATGGCGCGGCGGAAGTTTCGGTCGCTGTCGTTCGGGAATCCAGGCGCGTTCTCCAGGATCCAACGCAGGTTCGGAAGCGCACTCTGGTAGTTCTCGTTCTTAAAATCCTCAAAATAGAGGCTGTAGTGTGTTGCAATCTCCTGATCCGAAGGTTGCTGCTCGGATTGCGCCATCGCCGGGGCGACGAACAGAAACGCGGCCCCGAGGAGGGCGCATTTCAGCGAGTTGCTGAATGTCTGTCTGAGTGTATACATCCGACTTACTCCTTTTTGCGGGTGCGGGACTTAGTTATTGAAGACAACCGGAGGTCAGCGGAGTTGCCGTTGTTCGAACCAGCGTTCTCCGATGTTTATGCTGGCCGATACACGGTAGAACATGTCGCGAACCAGGTTGTGATCAGTCGTACCTCTGGTGCCTACATGGACATTTATATCAAGCCGCGTGCCAGAAAAGAGGGCCGGCACGCTAAAGCCGCCCGTTGCTGCGTACGTCATTAATTGGAAATCGTCAACCGGGTCCACGTACGATCGATCCACGTAAAACCCGAGACGATACGCCATTCTCGTAAAAAGTGGCGCCAGGAGATCATTCGGGCGGGGAAGTACTTCCACACCACCCGATACACGCCAGCGGTCTGCAAGCCGAGAATCTCCATTGGGATTATACCCTGCCAATGGAAGATTGCTTTCAAACTGAGTCCAGGGCGAATACGTGCCGTCGAGGACAATGAGCCAGCTTCTGTCCACTCGATAAGCCACTCCAGCATCTATTGACCACGGCAAGCGGATATTCGCATCGAGCGCTGTGCCGAGGGTGTCTCGGTCCAGGCTTTGGCCGAGCGTACGCACGCGATCCCCCGTTAGACTAACCGGTAATGAAAACCGGGCGCCGAGATAAACCTCGTCGTGCGTGGATAGCGGCCCTGGAAGGGCGATCTGCGTCGCGATGCGCGTCGCGATACCCCCGAGACGGGTCGCATCCATGATCTGAGTCTGCGCATGTCCGCCGCTGGGGAAGTAGGTCCGGCGCCCATCCTCCATGATACCGAAGATATAACCGACCGACGCCCCAATCGAAACGCCGCGCGTCAGGCGGTACCCGAGAGCGCCTTGGACTTCATGGAGGCCGCCCCGTCCCTCCGTATCCACCACATAGAGCGCCGAATCGGGCTCAACGAGCATCCCCTCAACCCGCACGCGATAGTTCATCTGGCTGTATGGAGCCAGGCTAACGCCCAAGCCCATCCGCTGGCGCGCGATGGGAAATGCGAGTTGAACGGACTCGAGGCTTCCCCGGGCCAGGCGGCTCGACTCATCCTGAGCATCCGTGAAGGAGACACTCTCAAATCGTAGTCCGGCCGCGGCACGAGTAAGCGTGATGTCGCCCAGCGATGCCGGGTTAGACAGGTTGACGTAGTTGAAGGAGCGCAGGGCGACACCTCCGCCGCCCATCCCCTGAATCTGCGCCGTGCCGTAGGAGGTGAGCTCGCCGATCCCGAATCCCGAGTAAATCGATCCGTCTCCGGAGCTCTGAGACTGTGCCGGGGCCGAACTCAACAGGAGCCAGGCGAACAGGAACAGGGCTCGTGATATGCGTCTGAACAGCATGAAAGGACTATTGGAGGCTCGTCAGTCGAGCAGAGGAGTGAGCGTCAGTGATACCGAGGGTCGGCGATCGTTGCCAACGCGAAGAAAAGCGTGGTTCAGCGTCGGCTGCGCGGCCGCCGCGCGGATCTCGAACGAGTCGATGTCGACGAAATTCTGAAGGTAGGAGTTAATCAGATTCTGCAACGCGTTCGACTGGAAAACGAAGGATCCGTCGCTTCGCCGGCTGGTCGTCTCGACAAGGCTGCGACCGCCGCCGGCCAGATTTACAAAAAGGCTGATGTCGCTGGTTCGCGGCCTTACATAATTTGCGGGAAGCGACGCGCGGGAAAGTAGTGAGTCTTCTTCTACTCGGAGCATCACGCGGTTGAGTGAGAAGTCAGACCGGTAGTCGCTCAGGTCGAACGAGAGTTGAATACCGGGCCCGGCAATGGCCTGAGCGGCCAATACATTCGCTTGAGGGGCAGGATCGGATGAGCGCTCGATGTTTGTGACGACGCGGCTCAAGAGAAAGGATGCCGTGTCTGCACGAGAGACCGCGACCAACCGCGTGCTGCCACTGGCGAAGCCACCGACACCGTATCCGCCAGTCGCTTCAACGTAGAGGCCGTGGAAGACGTTGGTGAACCGCGTGCTGCGGAGGGTGGTGTCATTGCGAGCCACCCAGTCGGCAGGAAGTGGCAGTGTGATCAGGCTGTCCTGGAGGGAGAACGACTGTGTCGTGACAAGAGCTCCGACCGGGAAGGTGGTGTCCGACTGAGCATCCGCCGCATCCCATTCAGCGGGGATGTCATAGATGTTGACGGTGACGGTGCCTGTTGTATCACCGAAGACATAATCCCTGCCGAGACGCAACTCGGCGTGGGCGACGGTTGAGTTGCGGAAGCCGTCAGAAACGGTGGACGGGACGAAGTCAACGTAGGCATTCGCCTGGATGCCGCCCAGGAGATCATCCACGACGCGTCCGACGAGAAATCGCTGCGCCTGCCCGGTGACACTTCGAGTAGTGACATGGGCGGCCGATTCGGCTTCGGCAACTTCGACGAGGGGCTCACCGCCGCGATCACCGATGACCCCGATTCCGACGGCCGACGGATCGTCACAGCCCATAAAGACAGCGGCCGTTACGACGAGTGCGGACAGAATTCCGGGACGGAAATTAAACTTGGGCATGGAGGGAGTAGCTGGAAATAACCCGGTCGGCCAGCCGGGCGCTTTTGAACGAACGATCTGCCCTACTGAGTAGCAGCGGACTGGGTTTCGAGAAAAACGAACGAGTTAGATCCATATTGCACGGCACAAAAAAGCCCTGCACAGGCAGACCGTGCAGGGCTCCGGCAATCGGTATGATGATCAGGCTGCGACCTCGTTCAGAGACTGATCATAAAGCTCGGAAAGCTGGGCAAGCCACTCGTCCTCCGACTCCTCGAAAACGAGTTCATTGTCTTGTGGAGCAACTCCTGGGGGCAGGATAACGGTGTCGGCTGCCTCCCGGCCAATTGCTGCGGCATCCTTGCCCTTGAGCGCAGCTTTCGACAAGTCTTCCGCGGCCGCAAGTTCATCCGTGACCGGCGCCTCAAAATCGACGTCGAGCGGCGTGTAAAAGATGCGTGCGCCTTCATAGATCGGATCGGACGCGTACAGATGACGCAGGTACATCGGCACGAATCCGCTCATCCAGCCGAAAGCATGAACTACATCCGGCTTCCAACCAAGATTGCGGATGGTCTCGAGCGTGGCGCGGGCAAAGAAAAGGCCGCGCTCGGCGTTGTCTTCGAACAACTTGCCCTGCTTGTCCTTGTAGATCCCTTTGCGCTTGAAGTAGTGCTTGTTGTCCATGAAGTAGACCTGCAGGCGGATACCCGGGATCGACGCCACTTTACACTTGAGCGTCTCGGTTCGCTCGCCCAGCGTGATCTCCGTTCCCGACAGACGGATCACCTCGTGGAGCCTGTTTCGCCGCTCGCTGATCGTTCCGTAACGTGGCATCAGGATGCGGACTTCGAACTCCCCGCTTTCCTGAAGCTGTTCCGGAAGAGTCCGTACGATACGGGCGATGTCAGAGGCGTCTGTGAAGGGTGCAACCTCATCAGAAACACAGAGAATCCGCGTCGGGCTGGCCATACTTCGAATGTCACGTCTGGTGGAAATCCTGTATCTATCGCGGCTTGTCTCGCGTTACATAGGCGTTACAGAGCAGCATTCTATCCCTCTAAGATACAAAATAGTAGGGGCATCGGCAAAAGGATTGGCACCCGCAGCGACGCGTCATCCGCCTGACGCCGAATGTGTTCAGGGTATGTCTGCGGACGTTCTAATCCGTCGATCGCCGAAGCAGTTCGAAGTAACGGCGTATGAGCTCCTGGTAGTCGTGTGCGTAGTCGCTTTCGAGGGCTCGGATGAGGTCGCGCCGTAATTTGTCGAGCTCGCGGCTTCGTTCTATCTCCTCCGCACTGTCTCGTGGGAGATCTCGCCCCGTGGTGCCCTGGCGTTCATCACTCGTATCCCGTTCCTGGAGCGACTGCTCTGCCTCAAGCAACCGTGTTAGAATTTCCTGCTGCCGTTCGATCATCGGACGAGACGCCCCGCTGCGCTGCAGTTCTTCGATTGTCTGGCTCATCTGCTCGGCGATACGATTGAGCTCCCGCGATAACCCCTGACGTGCAAGTGGGTCTCGACCGATCGAGCGGAGACGCCTTCTGATTTCATCTTGTTCGGCAGCCATCTGTTGGAGGCGTTCCTGCATATCGATCGACATGCGTTCGCCGCCCATCTCATTCAGCATTTCCTGAAGCTGCTGATTGAGCTGCTGTTGATCGCCCGCCATCTGCCGCAGTTGATCGGCCATCTGCTCCGCAGACATCCCGCCTTCTCCACCGCTTTGCTGGTTCATCAGCTGATCGAGCAGGTCGCTAAGGATCAGCCCGAGCTCGTTTAGATGCATCATTGACGTCCGCTGATGCACGCTTGCTTCACGCGATGCCCGCTCCGCCATCGCTTCTGTTGCACGGCCCATTTCTCGCAACGCCTCGCCCGTATGACGCTGTACCTCGCGTGTCAACTCCGGAATTTCGCCGGCAAGACTACGGATCGAATCAGCAACGATGCCTGCGCCTTCCGCAATCCGTATCTGGGTGCGAGCAAGCGGGGGCAATCCGGCGCTGCCGTGGCCCATGGTGGAGGTTTCGGATTGGAGATCTTCCTGATCGTGCGATAAGGTGATGATTTGACGGAGCGTCCGCCGCAGGTTGGTCATGTTGACCTGCATCTGACTGGACTGCATCCCCTGCCTCATACCGCCCAGTTGCTGTTGTAGCATCTGGAGCTGCTGTTGAAGCTGCTGCTGCGTGCGCTGTGCATCTTGATTCTGCTGCTGCCTGATCTGATCGCCGGCTTCGCGCATGCGCTCAGGGATCTGTTCGCGGCGAGTCTCTTCTCGTAGCCGCTCGAGCGAAGACCGATCACCAGATCCGAGCTCCTCAAGTTGACGCTGGATCTCCTCCAGCATCTCTTCAAGTCGTTCGGCCTCCTGAGCGGTTCGTTCTTGCTCGGCGGCAACCTGGTCGGCATCGGGAGTCGCCTCATCCGCGTCCGGCTGCCCGTTGCTCGTACGTTCTCGATCATTGCCGCTTGCGGCGTTGTCCAGCTCGGATGTCTGCTGCTGAAGTCGTTCTTGCTGCTCCGCGATATCTTGTGCGAGTCGTTCGGCCTGCTCAATGGACTGCATGGCCCGCGCCCGTTGGAAAAGCCTGAGCGTGCGCTCGAGCCGCTGCTGATACTGCTCCTCATTAAACTCAAACTCGCCCATAGACTCTTGCATCTGCTGCAAGTCGAGGTGCTCCATGGCATCCTGCAGCTGACGCAGGGCATCCATCAGCTCGGGCGAATTGATCTCATCAATGACTCGTTGTAGCTCCTGGTACGTTTGGACGGTTTCAGGTGAGAGCAGGTCATTGCGGCTGAGATTGTCCGTAATCTCACTCATCTGCCGAGAAATCTCTTCGACCTGGCGGGCCATGCTCTCCTGCCGCTGTTGTAACGATTCAAGGCGGCGGCGGTCCTGCCAATCGGCCTCTTGCTTCCGCCGGAGCTCATCGCGCAGCTCCTCGAAGTCTTGCCGGACGCCGTCAGCCTCCTCGCGAAGGCGAGATATGGCATCCACTACATCATCCTGGTCAACATTTACCTCGTCGTACCGCTCGGCGAGAGAGGGCACGCGCAGGCGCCGCGTTGCCGAGCGAGCGGATTTGGCGCCAAGGTAGGCGTCGTTATCCCACACTTCGAGATAAAACTCGACGACATCTCCCGGCACGAGATCAAGCTCGGTTTCCCTCAGGAGCCAGTCGTGAGTGATGATCTGTTCGACTGGGCGGGGTGTCTGAACTTCGAGCGGGATGGAAGCAAATGATGACTCCGGCGTGCGATACCGGCTTTCCCCGAGCCGGTAGTGAAGAAGCAATCGGCTGAAGCCAAAGTCGTCGCTGATACGTGCCCCGATCGGCTGGCGGAGCTCCTCATCCAGCGAGACATCTGCACCCGGTGCAAGCAGCTCCACAACGGGCGGGTGATCATCAAGTGGGACGATCCGGTACTGGATCGGGTCTGCATTACGTGCACCGTCGACGCCCTCTGCGACAATGCGATACGTGGCGCCCTGGCTGACTATGAACGTTCCGGACGCCGACTCACCCTCGATATCTAAGGGAATGGTCGCCCCATCATCAAATTCGATGAACGCGTCTGCAACAGGCGCACCTCCTAATGAGGTAGTGACATTAACACGAGTACCTCGAGGGGCGTTCACTTCACCGGTGCTCGAGAGCGTGCGTTCCGGCAGGCCCGTGTAGCCGGGCGGCGACAAATGCACCGCGACGCTGCGCAGGATCGGGCGCTCACGCACATCCACCGAAAACCAGGATGACGCAACTCCCTGATGCGATATCCGATACCGAAACGACGTACGTGCGCCGGAAATGTGATGCGTGAATCCGCTGGCGCCGTCTGCTTCCATGGGGATTGCTTCGGGCCGCTCTTCATCAGCGCGAAGAAGTTCGATGGAGGCGGCATCAGGCAGCTTCCGGCCCGAGGCTTCAACCCGAATGGCCAGGGCTTCGCCCACAGTCAATTCGGCATCGCCGGGCGAAACATGCCACGCAAACGGGGCCGGACGTTCGTACTCGGTGTTCAAGCCTAGCAGCCGACTGCTGGCCCCACCGAAACGATCTGGAGCGGCGAAGACGACCAGCGCCAAAACCATCAACGGGCCGGCGGCAAAATACGCGGACCGACGCGGCCGCTCGAACTTCTCTACAGCATCGAACTGAAACGGCGACACTTGCCGGGCCAGCATCTGAAGCGCGCCGTCGATCATAGAAGACGGGTGATCGGCAGCATCCCGGGCCAACTGCAGGAAGTTGACGAGACGATCAGAAACCTCCGGGTATTGCGAGCCAACCAGCTTCGCGACGTGTTCTTGCTGAAAGGGGCTCTCGGCGCTCGTGAGACGAAAGAGCGGACGTACGATAAGCGCCCCGGCGGCTACTAACATCAGTAGCGCCCATCCCCCTACCAACCACCGGCGGGCACCGAGCGACATCCACAAGACCGACTCCATTCCGAGAAGAATGAGCCAGCCGGTGAGGCCGAGACCGAGCACAAGAAGGAGGCCTGTTAGCGCCTCCGATAATGTGATGCGGAAGTATGCACGCTTCAGTCTCTGCTGAATGATCCTTACTTCTTCGCGCGTGGAGTCGCTCATCACCAAACTCGTTGAATCAGACGCGGAGCCGCGGAATGGCACCGCGCGCAGGTAAACACCCTGCCAAGTCTGGTTACATTGAC
The DNA here is from genome assembly GCA_964603055.1 of uncultured Rhodothermales bacterium. Classification (GTDB taxonomy): domain Bacteria; phylum Bacteroidota; class Rhodothermia; order Rhodothermales; family CAZKDQ01; genus CAZRTY01. The sequence goes on from CAZRTY010000006.1 coordinate 27,627, forward strand.
TCGTGCATCCTGTTTCGTTTCAGCCGACGTAGCCGGGCAGCGATCAGGATCGCGCTCTCACAGGGCCGGTCCGCAAGAGCCTCGTCCTTAGGAGCCTGGTCCTTAGGAGCCTGGTCTATCAGGACCGGAGCAAGATGAAGGCGCTGCCTAATAGCTGAATCATGATCGTTGCGGACACGATAAAAACCTGAGCCGCATTAAAATGGCGGTTTGGTTCAAACGCGCGCCGGATCTGATTTGTCTTGACGAATCCGTGACGTTCGCTCACCACGAGCGCCCAGACGTTGAAGAGAACGGAGACGCCAATGAGGATAATAAACCAGGGCCCCCATACGAAGGCGAGCCCGAGTGAGAGGAGGGACAGAACAACGCACGTCGTGAAGACGATCGTCGTTCTGTGTTTATTGAGCTGTGCCAATGCCTCTGGGGATATGCTGGCGCTATCGGTTCTACTTGGGGAAGTCGGGAGGAATTGTAAGAAATAATGTAACGATCATTTATGAAGCGAGGGTAAGGGAAGGCCTGATGGGGATATTCCCCGTACCATCTCACAGTTTCGGTCGGTGTCGCATGCCGATATTGGAATCCCGATAGGCCGCGTCAGAAGAAGCTATCTCCGTCCTCACCCTCACTCTGTATCTACTGCCACATGAATGAGCTCGTCGCCGTCATCCTGGGAGGTGGTGCTGGTACGCGGTTATTCCCGCTGACGGCCCACCGGTCGAAGCCCGCCGTTCCACTGGCGGGTAAGTATCGCCTGATCGATATCCCGGTCTCAAACTGCATTAATTCGGACGTCAACCGCATTTTCGTACTGACGCAGTTTAACTCGGCGAGTCTGAACCGGCATATTGGTCACACATACCAGTTCGACCGATTCCGCCGCGGCTTCGTGACCATTCTCGCGGCCGAGCAGACCCCCAGTTCAACCGAGTGGTTTCAAGGAACGGCTGATGCCGTGCGGCGCTCGCTTCCGCATGTCGAGATTCATCCGCACTCGAATGTGCTGATTCTTTCTGGCGATCAGCTTTACTCGATGAATTACCGGACGATGTACCGGCATCACGTCGAGCAAGATGCTGACATTACCATCGCCACGATCCCGGTTGTGGCAGAAGATGCCCCGGCGTTTGGCATTCTCAAGACGGATGACGAGGGTGTCATCACAAGCTTCTACGAAAAGCCTACCCTCGATGAACTCGATGGCAAAGAGAGCCCGGTGACGCCCGAACTCGAGGCGGAAGGCCGCCGCTACCTGGCCTCGATGGGCATTTATATTTTCAAGGATGAAGCGCTAAGGGAGGCTCTGGAGGCCCACCCGGACGAACATGATTTCGGGAAGCAGATTATCCCGCGCGCGCTCAGCAATTATCGCGTGGTAAGCTATCCGTTTACCGACTACTGGAGTGACATAGGGACAATCGGATCGTTCTACGAGGCCAACCTAATGCTGGCCAGCAACGTCCCCGAGTTCGATATCTACAATCCGAACATGCCCGTTTACACGAATGCTCGGATGCTTCCTCCAGCCAAGATCCACAATTCTCAAATCGTCGACAGCCTGATCGCCGAAGCGAGCGTGGTCGTCAACAGCCATATCGAACGCTCGGTGATCGGTATTCGGTCGTATGTGGGGAATAACGTCCGCATCAGCCGCTCGGTACTTATGGGAGCCGATTACTACCCCTGGCAGGCCAAACACAGTATCGAGAATCCCAATGTTGGTCCGGCGCGGCCCGGGGTTGACGAGGGAACGATTATCGAAGGCGCTATCATCGATCGAAACGCGAGTATCGGCAAGCGCTGCCGGATCCGGAATAGCGCCAGCGTGCAGGAGGGGGAGGGGGAGAACTTCTACATTCGTGATGGTGTGGTCGTGATTCCCAAAAACACATCCATCCCTGACGATACCGTGATCTGATCGTCGGTTGAAGAAGGCAGTAAACCTTCCGAGATGCGGCGTAGTTTTACGAATAGCGTCGGATATTATCCGATCTGCCATCTAGTGACCTCAGAAATTCGCTTTTACGTGACGATGCATCGGTTCTCTTGGCTTGTTGCAGTTGCCGCCGTCCTGATCATTTTGTCCGGCTGCCGTTCCTATGGTGGTCGATACGACGCCGAGGAGGCGACGTACCGGCAGATCGCTCCGGCAATTGAGGATTTAAGTGCCGAGTTACAGCGTGTGCAGGCGCGGCCCGACGCCGATCAGATCTTTGAGGATGGGGAATCGGCGCTGCGAACAGAGAGCTTTACAACGCCCTACAATGTTCTCGTCGACCAGTACCGAGAGCGCTACGACGAAATGAGCCCGTCTTCTTCGTATAGGGACTTGAGCCGGCTTTACCGTGCCATCATCACCGACTATCATACACTGCGAGCGGCGCGGCAGCGTGCAGAATTGGCTACGGCCGCTGATGAGGTAGCGGCTCCGTCAGAGGTCGATGCACCCAGTCCGTACAGCGTACGGCCTGTGTTCTATCATCGTCTCGAGCGGTCGTCCGGGAGCGCTAGTGCTGCGAATGGTATGCGATCCGCCGCCGATACCGTCGGTGTTGATACCGCAGTTATTGATACGGTTGGTGTTGACGCAATGGACGGCGAGCCTAATCAGGCCGACGCCATCGGAGACTGA
>CAZRTY010000007.1:0-23708 GCA_964603055.1 uncultured Rhodothermales bacterium
CACGAGATGAGATCATCGATTTGCTGAGTTCGCCGAAGCGCCGGGAAGAGGCGATTCCGCCGCCGAGCCCTGTGGCACCTGCACCGCCGCGGCCGGCCGAGGCTGAGCCTCCACCACCTCCGGCTCCAGAACGTAAGCCCGTCGAGCCGCTACCGCTCTGGATGCAGTTCCAGAAGCAACCCGCCGAACAGAAATCAAATCCGCGCGCAGGTTCTGCTCCGAAGCCGATGTGGCAGCAGTTTCAGGTTGAGCCATCAGCGCCGGCCGAGCCGGCCTACCCGACGCAGCACGATTCTCCGGAAGACAGCAGGCCCGGCCTCGATGCCGTTGAACGGCTCGTGCTGGGCGAGCGCGGCGCGAAACATCGCACGATGTTCGTCCGGCGCATCTTTCAGGACTCCGAGGCCGATTATCACACGTCGCTCGAAGCCCTCGCCGAGGCAGGATCGTGGCACGAGGCCTCGCGCGTTATCGCCGAGCGCATCTTCCGGCGCTTCGACGTCAACATCTACGACGACGCGGCCGTCACCTTCACCAACACGGTTGAACAGCGGTTCGCCCAGCGGCGACGCTTTTAATCCGATATCTTCGGCGCACATCGGGAGCATAACCTTCAGCATGCAGCATGACGGATCCGGATCGACGCGCCCTTCTTGATGATCTCCAGCAGCGCCGCGAGGAAGCACAACTCGGCGGTGGTACTAAGCGCATCGAGGCGCAGCACGCGAAGAACAAGCTGACCGCCCGCGAGCGCCTCGACTTACTTCTGGACGAAGGCTCGTTCGAGGAGCTGGGGATGTTCGTCCGACATCAGAGTCATGACTTTGGGCTCGCCGAGCAGCGGCCGTATGGAGACGGCGTGGTGACGGGATTTGGCACGATCAACGGCCGGCTTGTTTACGTCTTCAGCCAGGACTTTACGGTTTTTGGCGGCTCGCTCGGGCAGGCGCACGCCGAGAAGATCATCAAGGTGATGCGCCTAGCGATGGATAACGGCGCGCCCATCATCGGGCTCAATGATTCGGGAGGTGCCCGCATTCAGGAAGGAGTCGTCTCGCTTGGCGGCTACGCCGATATTTTCCTCCTCAACACGCTGGCTTCGGGGCTGGTACCGCAGATATCGGCGGTTCTCGGGCCGTGCGCGGGAGGCGCCGTGTACAGCCCGGCTATCACCGATTTCACCTTCATGGTGAAGGGAACGAGCTACATGTTCGTGACCGGGCCGAACGTGGTGAAGACGGTGACGCAAGAGGATGTCACCAGCGAGGAGCTCGGCGGCGCCGATACGCATGCCTCAAAGAGCGGCGTTGCTCACCTGGCATGTGCCAATGAGGCTGAGTGCCTGCTGAAGATCCGTGAGCTCTTCGACTTCATCCCGCAGAACTGCGAAGAGGATCCTCCGGTGCGCCAGAGCCAGGATCCGGCTGATCGTATCGTCGAGGGGCTGAACGACATCGTGCCGACGAATCCGAATCAGCCGTACGACATGCACGACGTCATCCGCCATGTGGTCGATGAGGAGCGTTTCTTCGAAATCCATCCCGATTACGCCGAAAATATCATCGTGGGGTTTGCGCACATCGGCGGTCGATCGGTAGGCATCGTGGCCAACCAACCGGCCGTTCTTGCCGGCGTCCTCGACATCGATGCATCCCTGAAAGCCGCCCGTTTCGTCCGTTTCTGTGACGCCTTCAACATCCCCTTGATCGTGTTCGAGGATGTACCAGGATTCCTGCCCGGAACCGATCAGGAGTGGCGTGGCATCATCAAACACGGTGCAAAGCTCTTGTATGCGTTCAGCGAGGCGACCGTGCCGAAGATTACGATCATCACGCGGAAGGCGTACGGCGGCGCATACGACGTGATGAGTTCGAAGCACATCCGCGGCGATCTGAACTATGCGTGGCCCACAGCTGAAATCGCGGTCATGGGGCCGAAAGGGGCGGTGGAGATCATCTATCGGAAGCAGATCGCCGAGGCCGACGATCCGGCCGAGACCGAACATCGCTTCACCGATGACTACCGGCGGAAATTCGCTAACCCGTACGTCGCCGCAGAGCGCGGATACATCGACGACGTGATTACCCCGGATGAAACCAGGATGAGGATCAGCCGCGGCCTCCGGATGCTCGAGAATAAAGTCGTGACTAACCCACGGAAGAAGCACGGCAATATCCCGCTGTAGCGTGCTTCCACTGCCTGCGCACGCGTGCCAGCCTACTTCGAAATTACTTCTTAAGCATTCGCTTAAGTGCCGGGGGAATAGGTCGATACCTCTTGCATTGAAACGGTCTCATTACGTATCGTTGGGTGCCGACCTGAAGTATCACTTTAAGTCCCACCCCCAGCCCGGAGGAGGAGTTTGTGCACAGACTGATTTTCGTAGCGCTCTTCGGCCTGCTACTTACCGCTCCCGCTCACGCCCAGCAGCGTGGAATCGACGCCCAGCGCCAGGGAGCCTTACCCGCCGAATCCCTACCCACCCCTGTCCCTGTCACCCCCCGGACCATCGGTGTGCCGTCCGCACCATTGGAAGGCCAGGGCACGCTCGGTGAACAAGAGATTCTTCGCCGCCTCGGGCGCATCTACCGCCTGCAGTCTGAGATCCTGGAGGCGCAGGCCAATCAGGATGCCGACGCCGCCGAGGATCTGCTCTCGGTGGCCATGGCCGAGCTTGCTACGCTCATCAACCAACCCGGCATGATGGAGCGCGGCCGCTTTCGGGAAAGCTATCGGTCGCTCATTGCCGAGTACGAGCGTTTCTACGGCGTCGAGCCCGACTCGCTCGGCATGCAGTACGGCGACATCTTCCACGTGAAGACAGAGATGTTCGCGGCGATGAACCGCCTCGATCATCCTCTCCTGGAAGATGTCTTCGTGCCGGAGATCCGCCCGCTGGACACGCAGATCGAGATGACGATGAACCGGCTCGTCGAGCAGAGCATCGCCTTCTTGCAGCGCAACCCGGATCGGCACATCAGCAACTGGCTGAGCCGCGCTGAGACGTATTTCCCGATGATCGAGCAGATCCTTGCGGAAGAAGGTGCGCCGGATGAGCTGAAGTATCTGGCGATGATCGAAAGCGGCCTGAACCCGCGCGCCAAGAGCTGGGCATCAGCCGTTGGCATGTGGCAGTTCATGGCTCCTACTGGTCGTTCCTACGGGCTGCATGTGAACGCATGGGTTGACGACCGCATGAACCCGGAGAAAGCCACCCGCGCCGCCGCCCAGCACATGAACGATCTCTATGAGATGTTTGGCGACTGGCACCTGGCGCTGGCCGCTTACAATGCCGGGCCTGGCAACGTGCGCCGCGCGCAGCGCCGTTCAGGTAAAACTACTTTCTGGGATATCTACGATCACCTCCCGCGCGAGACACGTAACTACGTCCCGATGTTCATCGCGACCTCGCTGGTCGCATCGAACCCGGAGGCGTTTAATCTCCGTGAGCCTGAGCCCGGGCCGCGTTACGCCTATCACCACGTGCCGGTCAATGGGATGTTCACCATTGGCGAGATCGCACGCATGGCAGGTACCTCCGAAGATGCAATCCGTGCGCTAAACCCGGAGCTGCGTCAGTCAGTGTTGCCGCCGAGCCGCTCCGCTTATTACGTGCGGATTCCTTACGGCACACATGAGCGGTTCATCGCCAAATATGAGGCCTTGCCGTCTGACGCCAGGCGCACGGCTACCGAGCACATCGTCCGCCGTGGAGACTCACTCGGCCGCATCAGCTCGCAGCACGGCATCAGCGTGTCTGACCTGATGCAGACAAACGGACTCCGCTCGACCGTCATCCATCCGGGGCAGCGGCTGGTCATTCCCGTGCCGATGTACACTTCGGGCGAGCCGGCCACCGCCGTCCCGACCGGACAGATCCTCGCTGTCGAGTATGGCACGCGGTCGCGCCGCCCGATCATGCTGGCCAACGCATCCGTTCCGGCTCCGAGCCGCGCCACGGCTCCGCAGCGTCCGTCGACCCCGGTCGTCCAGGCCAGTTCGAGCACCTCAACGCGCACGGCCTCGGCATCCGGCCCGGCTGCTTCAGCCGAGTCACCGACTGTGGAGACGCGTGAGGAAGAATCCGCTCCCGATACGCGCGTTGTCTACTCGGTTCGCCGCGGAGACAACCTTTCGTCCATCGCGGGGCGCTACGGGGTTTCCGTGTCGCAGATCCGTGGCTGGAATAACCTCCGCAACAACACAATCCGCGTCGGTCAGCGTCTGACGTTATACACCGGCAGCGACGCGCCGGAAGCTGCTCCTCAGCCGGTTACGCACGTTGTTGCCCGCGGGGAAACGCTGAGCGGCCTTGCAAGTCGGTACGGCGTCTCCATCTCGGCTATCCGGGGCTGGAACAACCTCCGCACCAACAATATCCGCGTAGGGCAGAGGCTCACGATCCACTCCGAAGGCGGCGGTTCGATCACGCACCGCGTCGAACGCGGTGATACATTGTCGCGCATCGCAAACCGCTACGGAGTCTCGATCACCGAGATCCGTGCATGGAATAACCTGCGGGGCAACACCATCCGCGTCGGCCAGAGCCTTACGATCAACACGTAATAGCTCGACCTGCCGGCATTGATTAAGGGGGATGGAGCCACGCTCTATCCCCCTTTTTGTATGCAGCAATGTTTTAGCCTGCGCGCCCTCTGAGGTGCATCGGATGTAACACACCTTGTATTCCGGCTTCCGAACAGGACCCGGATGGCTGCTGTCGGCGTGGAGATACGTCTTGCACTAAACAAGACTGACATCCCATGAAGGTAGCCGACATAATTGAGCGGAAGGAAGGCCACGTCGTCACAGTAGCCAGTGGCACATCGTTATCAGACGTGACGCGAGAACTAAGCCGGCACAATATCGGCGCGCTACTCGTCCTCGACGAAAATGACGCCATCGCCGGCATCGTTTCTGAGCGCGATGTCGTTCGCCATATCGCTGAAGAGGGAAAGATCGAACCCACGGCAACCGTCGACGACGTGATGGCCCGTGATGTGCGCACTTGCAATCCTTCAGACGACGTGGTCGACGTGATGAACTGGATCACGCGCTACCGGACGCGTCATCTGCCGGTAGTCGACGACGGCCGTCTCGTAGGCATCGTGAGCATCGGCGATATCGTCAAACATCGCCTGATGGAAGTCGAAACAGAGCAGCGCGTCCTCCGCGACATGCTCATCGCTCGGAGGGCTTCCTGACTACTGCCGGACTTTCGCCCGCATGTAGTCGCGCCGCATCAGAGCGATCGACTGGATCGAGATACCGACCGGGCAGGCCGCCTCGCACTCACCATGATTTGAGCAGTCGCCAAATCCTTCTTTCTCCATCTGCTCGACCATGTTGACCACGCGGCGATCGCGCTCGGGCTCACCTTGCGGAAGCAGGTTCAAGTGCGCAATCTTGGCGGCCGTAAAGAGCGACGCGGAAGCGTTTGGGCACGATGCGACGCACGCACCGCAACCGATGCAGGTGGCGAAGTCAAACGACTGGTCAGAGACCTCTTTCGAAACGGGGATGGCGTTGGCATCCGGAGCACCACCCGTGCTGACCGAGACATAGCCGCCGGCTTCGACGATTCTATCGAGCGCTGAGCGGTCAACGACGAGGTCCTTAATCATGGGGAAGCCGGAGGCACGCCACGGCTCGACGACGATCTTATCGCCGTTGCTGTAGTGCCGCATATGCAGCTGGCACGCGGCCGTCCGCTGCTGCGGTCCGTGCGCCTGGCCGTTGATGACCACCCCGCACGACCCGCAGATACCTTCGCGGCAGTCGTGATCGAACTCGACCGGGTCTTCGCCTTTCTTGATGAGCTGCTCGTTCAGTACATCGAGCAGTTCGAGGAAAGACATGTTGGGATCAGCGTCATCCACGGTATAATCCACGAACCGGCCTGACTGTCCGCTACCGGACTGACGCCAGATTCGAAGGTGGATGGTCATCGTTTCGCTTGCCATTTCTATATACCCGGTCTGGAATGCGATTTACTGAAAGTAAGTAAGAGGGCTACTTACGATTACTTATAGCTGCGCGTGGTCAACTCGACGTTTTCGAACGTGAGCTCTTCTTTATGCAGTATGGGCTCGGCATCGTCGCCCCGGAACTCCCAGGTGCCCACAAACGAAAACTCCTCGTCACGACGGAGCGCCTCCCCCTCTTCGGTCTGGTACTCGTCCCTGAAGTGCCCTCCGCACGACTCTTCGCGCTGGAGCGCGTCTTTCGCCATCAGCTCGCCCAGTTCAAAGTAATCGGATAGGCGCGTGGCGTATTCCAGGTTCTTGTTATACGTCTCGGCCACACCCGGAAGGCGGAGGTTCTGCCAGAACTCGTCGCGCAACGAGCGGATCTCATTAACCGCCTGCGTCAGTCCTTCGCGCGTGCGCGACATCCCGACCTTATCCCACATGATCAGCCCAAGCTCGCGGTGGAACTCCGTCACCGTCTTCTCGCCCTGGATGTTGAGCAAGCGTTCGATGCGGCTGCGTGCATCGTTCTCGGCCTCAGCAAACGCACTGTGGTCGATGGCAGACGAGGAGGCCGGGCCCACGTTTGCCAGGTAATTGCCGAGCGTATAGGGGATGACGAAGTAGCCATCGGCAAGGCCCTGCATCAGCGCACTCGCGCCGAGACGGTTGGCACCGTGATCGGAGAAGTTGGCCTCGCCGAGCACAAATAAGCCGGGGATCGTGCTCATCAGCTCGTAATCCACCCAGAGCCCACCCATCGTGTAGTGGACTGCGGGATAGATGCGCATCGGCGTGTGGTATGGATTCTCGCCTGTGATGTTGTAGTACATGTCGAACAGGTTGCCATAACGCGCGGCAATACCGTCGACGCCCAGGCGCTGAATCGCATCGCGGAAATCCAGGTAGACGGCGCGGCCTGTGGCGCCTACGCCGCGGCCCTCATCGCATACGGCTTTGGCGTTACGGGAGGCGACATCCCTCGGTACCAGGTTTCCGAAACTCGGATAGCGACGCTCCAGGTAGTAGTCGCGTTCATCTTCGGGGATGTCCGTCGGAGCACGCTTGTCGCCTTCGTTCTTGGGCACCCACACGCGGCCGTCGTTGCGCAGGCTCTCGCTCATGAGAGTGAGCTTCGACTGATAATCGCCCGAGACGGGTATACACGTGGGGTGGATCTGGGTAAAGGCGGGGTTGGCAAAGCCCGCGCCGCGCTTATAACAGCGCCAGGCCGCGGTCGCGTTGGAGTTCTTGGCGTTTGTCGACAGATAATAGGCGTTACCGTAACCGCCCGTGCATAGCAGGACAGCATCGGCCTCATGGCGCTCAAGTTCGCCGGTTATGAGGTTGCGAGTAATGATTCCCCTCGCTTTTCCGTCGATCACCACGAGGTCGAGCATCTCGCGGCGCGCGAACATCTTTACGCGCCCCGTCTCGACCTGACGGCTCATCGCTTGATAGGCTCCAAGCAATAACTGCTGGCCCGTTTGACCGCGTGCGTAGAAGGTGCGCGAAACTTGCGCGCCGCCGAAGGAGCGGTTATCCAGTAGTCCGCCGTAATCGCGGGCGAACGGCACACCCTGCGCCACGCACTGGTCGATGATGTTATTACTCACCTGGGCCAGGCGGTAGACATTGGCCTCGCGCGCACGGTAGTCGCCGCCTTTCACGGTGTCGTGGAAGAGTCTCCAGATGGTGTCGCCATCGTTCGGATAGTTCTTCGCGGCGTTGATGCCACCTTGCGCCGCGATGCTATGGGCGCGACGGGCGGAGTCGAGAATGGTGTACGCCTTGACGTTGTAACCCAGCTCGGCGAGTGTAGCCGCCGCAGACGCACCGGCAAGGCCCGTTCCGACAACGATGACCGTGTACTTACGCTTGTTAGCGGGGTTGACAAGTTTTGCATCCCCCTTATATCGATCCCACTTCTCCGTAATTGGCCCGGACGGGATCTTCGAATCGAGTTTCATCTTGATGGAGCCTTTAAGCGGTGAAGTAGATGTAGAGCGGCAGGACTAAGAAGCCGATCGCGATCAACAGACCCAGGATGGTTCCCAGGGTGTAGATCACTGGCGTCCACCGCGGCTTCATCGCGCCGATTGACTGCAAGGCGCTCCAGAAGCCGTGGCGAAGGTGTAGCGCCAGAAGCAACATCACCGCCGTATAGCCGAACGCATAGGTCGGCGTCACGAACTTTTCTTCGAGCAGGCGTCGCAAGTCGCGAACGGTTTCACCGGCGATCGTCGTCTCGTAATACGTCCCGAACTTGAACGACGCCAGGTGGACGATAACGAAGACGAACAGCACGATTCCGGTGATAATCATGCTGCGAGAGCTGACGCCCTGCAACGATGGCTTGCCCTTCGTAGCGTAGCGCTCATAGTTAACTTTCCTCGCCTTCCGAGTGCGCATCCAGATGCCGATGCCGAGCGTCACGTGGAAGATGAAGAAGACCAATAGCACCGCCTCGATCAGATAGAGCACCGGCCCGAGGCTGATCAGGAAGTTGGCGTAGAGGTTATATGCGTCCGGATCGATGGCAAAGTACGAGAGGTTGCCAATCATGTGGACGAGTACGAAGACCGTCAGTGCCAGGCCGGTGATACCGGTCCAGACCTTCCGCCCCACCGGCGACGCGTAGAACGCCAGTAATCGTGGAGTGCGGGATTGTGTTTGTTGTCCGTTGCCCATGTTGAGGGGTGACTATCGGATGATGCGCCTTGTGCGAAGCGTTATGAAGAAGGGCCTGTCCGGCCCGCAAATGCAATCGTCCTACCGTTTCTCGAGCGGAACCACGACGAGGTCGCGTGGCCCAACGTATTCGGCCCGAGGGCGAATGAGCCGGTTCTCCTCCCACTGCTCAAGCAAGTGCGCGGTCCAACCTGTGATGCGGCTCATTGCGAATATGGGTGTGTAGAGATCAACGTCAATTCCGAGCATATAGTAAACCGACGCGCTGAAGAAGTCGACATTTGGATAAAGTCCCTTCTCCTGCTCCATGGTCTCCATGATCTTTACGCTCATGTCGTACCACTTGCGCGAGTCCCGCTCTTCGCTAACGGCCTCGACCATCTCCCGCAAGAGCGTCGCCCGCGGGTCCAACGTTTTGTAGACCCGGTGGCCAAAGCCCATCACACGCTCGCGGGCCGCCAGCTTTCCTTTCACGTACTCGGAAGGATCGGTGCCCGCACGATCGATATCAAGCAGGGATTCCATTACTTTGATATTGGCACCGCCATGAAGCGGACCTTTCAACGCCCCGATGGCCCCTGCAATCGCAGAGTATACGTCGGAAAGTGTTGAGCCGATGACGCGCCCCGCGAAGGTGGATGCGTTCAGCCCGTGCTCCGCATGCAAAACAAGGCACGCGTCGAAGGTCTTCTCGGCAGCCTCTCCCGGCTCCTCGCCGTTGAGCATGTAGAGGAAGTTAAACGCCGTCGACCGGTCGCCCAGGGGCTTCACGGGTTCCAGGCCTTTTCGCAGCCGGGCGAACGATGCAATGATGGTTGGGATGCGCGCCGTGAGCCGGATGGACTTGCGATAGTTGGCCTCGCGGCTGTCATCTTCCGTCTCTCCATCGAAGATCGCAAGCGCGGATACGGCCGTTCGGACAACGGCCATCGGCTCAGCATCTTCGGGTGACGCACGGAGGATGTCGAGCACCATCGGCGGAAGCGCACGCTCGACGCGGAGCTGCCGGTGCAAGTCGTCCAGTTCTCGGCGATTGGGCAGGTGGCCGTTCCACAACAAAAAGGCCACCTCTTCGAACGACGTCAGCCGCGTGAGCTGGCTGATATCGTATCCGCGATAAATAAGCTCACCCTTTGCGCCGTCGATATATCCCAATTCGGAATCGAGTGCCACCACACCTTCGAGGCCTGGCTTGCGATCGCCGCCGGTGCCCTCATCTCGCGCCTCACTGCGGCGCGGTCCGTTAGATCTGGAGGGAAATTCCGTGCGCGATTCCGACATATATGCAAATCGAATTAGTTCGAGTCTGGGCCCGACAGCCCGTTGATCGCACCGAGGATGCGATTTTCGGAGATGAGGTATTTAAACACTGCTGGTGTCTACTGCACCGCGAGCCACGTAAATTTCTGTTAAAGTACCTCTAGGGGATCATTTCTTGCTCTAGAGAGATTACACAATTAACTCTTTCGAACGGCTATCGTACGGTTCGCACCTGTAGAAAGTCGAGTTCAGAGCGGGATCGTTGTTTACAATTCGTCCCGCTGGTTGTTGAAGGCAATAGCGGCGCGTGTGTAAAGGCCGCAGCCGCGCCGGAAAGTAGTGACCGCTGATCGAGTTACACGGTATGCCTGACTTTGGGCCGCCGTATGAGGATTTAGCCCTCGGTTTCGTTTTGCAACACCCATTCGGCGAGAGCCGCGTGATTTACGCGAGTTTCTCTGCTATCCTCACAAGTCTTTTAATCCTTAGTTCGAGGCGTTTCCCACCCTCGACGGACGGATTATTGTCTCGCCCCGGCGGGTTATCTACTGCGGAACCATCGCAGGATGACCCGGCCTCTGCTCTGTGGCCCACCCTTCTTTCGGCTCACCCGGCCGAGAACACCTTTCCTTCCGAGCTACGCAAACACGGTTTCGACGGAAGTATCTACGATAAGGGCCCCTCGCGTGACATCCGTCCTTCAGTGCGGAGGCGCCGCCATCGTGTATGTCCAAAGAAATTGTCATCAACGCCCATCGCGAGCAGACACAGATCGCGATCGTCGAAAAAGACGACCTCGTCGAGCTCTTCATTGAGAACCGCGAACATGCTCGCACGCTCGGAGACATTTACCTCGGCCGCGTTCGACGCATCATGCCGAGCATCCAGGCCGCTTTTGTCGATATAGGCCAGAAGCAGGACGCTTTTCTCCACTTTTCCGATCTCGCCGACAACCTGCCGGAGATCCTCGAATTCCTCGAACAGGAGGAGCCGACGGTCGGCACGGTCAAGCCGCGGGGAGACGAAGAGAAAGCCATTGCTCGGCGCCGCCGACCACAGGCCGTGAGGGCCGCCCGCAAGGAGCCCGCCGAAGGAGGCCAGGCTCGGCCCGACGCCGCAACCCGCCGCGCCGACGCTGAAGAGCGTGGCCGCCGTCGTTCGGCGCAGCGGCGCCTCAGCAAGGCAGGGAAATCGGTCGAGCCGCGGAAGCCGCAGCGCCGACGCCGCGAATCAAACCTCGAGCGCTACCTGCAGCGGGACCAGCAGATGCTGGTTAAGATCGTGAAGGAGCCTATCTCGAATAAGGGAAGCCGTGTCTCGACGGATATCTCCCTGGCGGGTCGATTCCTGGTGCTCGTTCCCCTGGCCGACTACGTCGCCGTTTCCAAGAAAATCTACTCCTACAAAGAGCGCAGACGGCTCCGAGCCCTGGCCAAGATGCTGGTTCCAGACGGTTTCGGCGTCATCGTGCGCACCGTGGCCGAAGGACGAAACGCGAAGGCGCTCGACACCGACCTCCGCCTCCTCCTCGAAAAGTGGCGCAAGATCGAGAAGCGCCTGCACGAGCGTCCAAAGCCACCCGCGCTCGTCCACGAAGACGTCAACATGGTGTCATCGATCATCCGAGATCTGTTCTCCGATGACTACGACCGCATCCTAGTCGACGACCCGCAGCTCTATCGCAATATCAAGAGCTACATTCAGGCCGTTGCACCGCAAATGGTCCAGGCTGTACACCTTCACAAGGGCAAGCAGCCCGTATTTGAGAGCGCGGGAATTATGAAGACGGTAGCGCAGGCTTTTGAACGTCGTGTAGACCTGCCCACGGGCGGGTACCTGTTCATCGAGCGGACGGAAGCCATGCACGTGGTCGACGTTAACTCGGGGCGCTCCGGCAAGGGCTTGTCTCAGGAGGAAAACTCGCTCAAAGTGAACCTTGAGGCCGCCCGGGTACTGGCGAAACAGATTCGGCTGCGCGACCTCGGCGGCATCATCGTGGTCGACTTCATTGACCTCCGCGATGAGCGCAACAAGAAGAAGGTCTACGACGAGCTGAAGCGGGAATTCCGTAAAGACCGTGCGGTCACCAAACTTCTGCCGATGAGCGATTTCGGGCTCGTGCAGATTACACGGCAGCGCCTCCGCCCCAGCATCACCACGACATTCGCGGGGCCGAACGGCGTATCCAAGCCGACCGATGACGTTGCGGAGCCAGTTGAGGAAGTACCGGATGCAGCTCCTGAACCACCAGTAAAAGAGACACCGGCACGCCAGGACGTCAGCGACAACGGTAATGGCAACCGCAACGGCAATGGCAATGGCAATGGCAATGGCGCTGTCGACGCCATCGACGAGCAGCCGGCGCCTGAGGTACGGGTGATCAAGAACGGAACGCTGATGCGTGACGCCGAGATCGACATCGACGATATCGTCACGCGGATGGACGCATGGGCGGCTGATTACAAGAAGCTCGGTCGCCGCAAGCCCGTCAATCTGCACGTACATCCGCTGATGGCGTCGTATCTGATGCGTAAGGTGCCGTCGCTACCGACGCGCTGGCTGATGCGCTACTTCGTGCGCATCCGTATCGTACCCGATGCCACGATTTCGCCGTTCAAATTCCTCTTCCTCGATCCGAGTAACGGCAACGACCTGAGCGCGAGTGTGCGCAACAATTGCCGCGATCAGGAAAAGGCGCAGAAAGGATCGTAACTTCCAGGCGTATTAAGGCAGGCTTGATGCCGACCGAATCACGGGCACACCGATTCCTCAGTCGATGAAAGTCGAACACGTTGTTGATGACCTGAAGCAGGTCGCCGGCCAGCTCGGGTATCAGGTGCGAATGGAGAAAGGCAGCTTCCGCGGCGGACGATGCACGGTCTCGGGGGAAGAAGTGATCGTCATCAACAGGCAGCACATCCCGGAAATCCAGCTCTCGGTGCTGGCCGAGAGTCTGCGCGGCAGTGAGATCGACAACACGTACATCAAGCCTGCCGTGCGGCGCGCGCTCGAGGAAGCATGGAAGCGATCCAACACGTCTGACGTTGACGTGACCGAGGAGGCCGATGCCTGACATCGGCCCGGTTTCCGTCACGCTACTCGGCACGGGCACGTCCACCGGTGTGCCGGTAATTGGCTGCACGTGCCGCGTGTGTACATCTGCTGATCCCCGTGATGCGCGAACGCGCACCGCGTGTTGGATTCGCGTAAACGGCATCAGCATCATCATCGACACCGGTCCCGATTTTCGCCAGCAAGCGCTGCGCGAAGGCGTGGATCATGTTGATGCCGTTCTCTACACGCATCACCACTTCGACCATGTCGTCGGGATCGACGACCTCCGTCCGTTTCTGTTTGAGAACAGGAGCGCCATCCCCTGCTATGCTCGGAAGGATACGGCCGACGTTCTGCGCAACATGTTCCGCTACATCTTTGCGGACGGCAGTTATCCCGGTGTGCCCGATCTCGAGATGAACACGGTGTGTGAACCGTTTGATGTCCGATCACGCAAGAAGCCCTCTACGTCCGTGCGCATCGACCCGATTGAGGTTTTCCACGGCCCGATGCCGCTGTATGGTTATCGGATTGGGCGATTCGCATACATCACTGACACCAGCTACATCCCCGAAGAAAGCCTGGCGGGTCTGGAGGGGGTCGAGGTCCTGGTACTCGATGCGTTGCGTCGCAAGACCCATCCCACACATTTTTCAATCGATGAAGCCATTCAGGTTGCTCGACGTGTGGGTGCGCGCCAGACTTACTTTACCCACATGACACACAGCGTACTCCACTCCGAGGAGAACGCCACTCTGCCGGATGGTATCGAGTTGGGCCACGACGGCTTGTCGTTCACTGTTTAACGCGATCGAGTTAGACGCAACACCGTGCACCCATGCGTATTCTTGTTTTAAACGGTCCGAATCTGAATCTGATAGGGACGCGCGAGCCCGACATTTACGGCGCAACGACGCTGAAAGACATCCAGGACGATCTTCGGGCGGCATTTCCTGAAGTTGATCTCGAGTTCCAGCAGTCGAACCACGAAGGCGTGCTGATCGACCACATCCAGAACGCCGTCCACCGGGGCGTCGACGGCATCGTGATGAATGCGGGAGGTTATACGCACACGTCTGTGGCCCTGCGCGACGCCATTAGCGCCGTTGGGCTGCCCGTGATCGAGGTTCACCTGTCGAATACGTTTGCTCGGGAGAGCTTCCGCCATCATTCCTACATCTCAGCGGTATGCCGCGGTGTGATTGCCGGCCTCGGCCCCACGGGATACCGGCTCGGCGTGCAAGCGTTGATCGACCTGGCGAAATCCGACTCCAAATAGATTGATCCTACGACGTCACCGATCACGTAATGACAGCGCGTCGCCGGGTGACGGCAGACACGTGATGAGCGGCTGAATGGCTGACGCAGCACCAGAGAAGCATCCCGAGCGGCCGCGCAGTGCGGCGGGTACCGTTGCCGCAGGCATTTTCGCCAGCCGTATCGTTGGCTTTGTGCGCGAAGCCGTCGTCGCCTTTTTCCTTGGCGTCGGCGCTCATACGGATGTCTTTCAGGCGGCATTCCGGGCTCCGAACCTGTTGCAGAACCTGCTGGGCGAAGGCACGATCTCGGCCGCTTTCATCCCGGTCTACAGCAGGATGATCCAGGAGGGGCGCGAAGAAGAGGCGGGGCGATTTGCCGGGGCGATCTTTTCGATTCTCCTCGTCGTCGTTTCCATACTCGTGTTGCTCGGTATCCTGCTCGCCCGGCCGATCGTGTCGATCCTCGTGCCGGGCTACGTGGGCGATGCTGCCGCCGTTGCCGAGGGCACGCTGCCGATAGATCGGTTCGAGCTCATTGTGGCAGGCGTCCGGCTGATCTTCCCAATGACGGGCGTGCTTGTGCTGTCGGCCTGGGCGCTGGGCGTCCTCAACAGCCACCGCCGTTTCTTTACGCCGTACTTCGCGCCGGTGCTGTGGAATGTGGCCATCATTGCGGCGTTCTTCGGCGGTGCCTACTTCCTGACGGGTGACCCGCTTCGCGGCGGTGATACGCTTTCGGTGGGCACGCTCAACGATCTGCTTTTCATCACGTTCGCCGGCGCACTCGTTGGCGGCGTGCTTCAGTTTGGTGTGCAGTTACCCGAGGTCTTCAGGCTCCTGCGCGGATTCCGGCTCTCGCTCTCGCTGCGCGTCAAAGGCGTGCGAGAATCAATCCGGGCCTTCGGCCCCGTCGTTGCAGGTCGAGGCGTGTATCAGATCTCGGCCTACCTCGACATGTTTCTGGCCTCGTGGCTCGGCCTCGGTGCACTCGCGGCGCTGCGCTTCGCACAAATGCTCTACGTGCTGCCGGTCAGTCTTTTCGGATTGTCTGTCGCGGCGTCGGAGCTTCCTGAACTATCGCGCTTGCGCGAGGCCCAGCTTGCGGCGTTCCTCGACCGCGTGAAGCGCTCGATGCGGCAGACGCTTTTCCTTGTCATCCCCACAACGGTCGGCTACATCGTCTTCGGTGTGCTCATCGTTGGCGGCTTTCTCCAACGTGGTGCATTCGAAGCCGCCGATACCTGGCTCGTCTATCTGGTGCTCGGCGGATACAGCCTGGGGCTCGTCGCGACGACCGTTTCAAGGTTACTTCAGAACGCTTTTTTCGCGCTTAGCGACACCAAGACGCCGGCCAAGATCGCGGTGGTTCGCGTGGTGGTCTCTACCGCCGTCGCCATCCCGCTCATGTTCTGGCTGAATCAATTTTCGGTGTCCGGCACGTTAGGCGTGCCGGCGGGCGACAATCTTCTGTACCTCGGCGCGGTCGGTCTTGCAGCGGGAGCCTCTGTCGGCGCCTGGGCCGAGTTGTGGTGGTTGATGCGCTCGCTGAAACAGCGTTTGACGGACTTTACGCTTCCGGTGCGTGCCATCATGCGGATGACCGGCCTGGCGGCGGCAGCATCACTCCCTGCCGCGCTCATATGGTGGGTCACCGCCTCTCTGCCGCTGATCGTCACCGCCATCCTCGTGATTTCGGTGTTTGCGGCGGCATATCTGGGTATTGCGGCGATGCTGAATTTCGAGGAGCTCGGCGCCTGGACCGGACGTTTCCGCCGCCGCTCATCATAATGACTGTTTACTCACTCTCGTTGTTTAACCATCATCAGTTTGAATGGGACGCGTGATACAAACGGGCGACACGCCCGCTAAGAGACGTTCAGCCGCCATGCGCAGCGCGGCCGAAGTACTGCGGCTGCTGGCCGAACGCCCGGCCTTCGACGATGAGTCTCGCGATATGACGGCGTTTCTCGCCTCCAATCTCCGAAGCATCCATGAGACCATCGAGGAGAGCGCTCAGGCCTGGGACGATCGTAACTATTGGCGAAAGTCGGAAGCTCTGCGTGCGAAGTGGCGTTGGAGCCGACTTGCCGCCGAACAGTTGGAAGAACTCCTGCTGGCCGAGCGGTGGGATGACATTCCGCCCGCGCTTATTTCTCTCATACCGCAGTTCAGTGGCATCACGATCAACGCCATCACGAGAGATGCCGACTGGTGGGTCGGCGCATACCGGGCGCTCAAGAAATCGAATCTCGAGACGCAGCGCTGATCGATGACGGATATCCAGCCCGAACCGGGCGTATTGCTTGTGGCCGCACCGATGCTGGCCGACCCCAACTTCCATCGGTCGGTCGTCCTCATCTGCGAGCACACGCCCGACGGTAGCTTCGGTCTCATCATCAATCGCCTCCTTGAGGCCACACCGGCCGATGTCATCAACGGAATGGCGACGTACGACGGCGCGTTGTTACTGGGCGGGCCCGTCCAGACCGACACGCTGCACTTCCTCCACACCTTTCACGACGTCGAAGGAGCCACGCATGTACTCGACGGAGTTTCCTGGGGAGGGAGCTTCGAGGACATCCAGGAGATCGTGCAGGCAACGGATAGCGGCCCGCACGAGCTGCGTTTCTTTCTCGGCTACGCCGGATGGGGAGCCGGGCAACTCGAGGCAGAAATTGCTGAAGGAGGCTGGATCATGACGCATGCTGTGGCGGAAGATGTCTTCTCGCATGAACCTGAGAGCGTCTGGCGCCAGGTGCTCAGGCGCATGGGCGGCGAATATGCGATCCTCGCTAACTTCCCCGGAGACCCGCGGCTCAACTGAGTATGCCGCTATCTGACTCGATCTCTCGCTCGACCTTTAGTTCCAGCATGCGCTCGATGCATCAGTATATCTGGACCAACGACGACAATGCTGTCCTCCTGACCGACCTGTATCAGCTCACTATGCTGCAGGCGTACGTGGAGGAGCGGATGGACGAGACCGCCGTCTTCGACCTGTTCTTCCGGCGGATGCGTAAGCGCAACTACCTCCTCGCCGCTGGTCTCGACACGGTGCTGCACTACCTCGAAACGCTCCGGTTCACCGACGAATCGCTTCAGTATCTCGATTCACTCGGCATCTTCGGAAATGACTTCCTGGAGTACCTGAAAGACTTCCGCTTCACCGGATCGGTTTACGCGATGCCGGAAGGCACGCCTTTTTTTCCCGATGAGTCGGTGCTGCAGGTTGTCGCGCCGATACCTCAGGCTCAGCTCGTCGAGACGTTCATCCTCAATCAGATCACGTTCCAGACAAATGCCGCGACGAAAGCACGGCGCGTGATTCATGCGGCTGCCGGCAGACCCGTTGCTGATTTCGGTGCGCGGCGCATGCACGGCGCCGATGCCACGATGCGCGCGGCTCGGGCCTACTCCATCGCCGGGCTGGATGACACGTCGAACGTGCTGGCGGCGGCAGCTTACGGCATGAACGCCTCGGGCACGATGGCACATAGCTACATCGAGGCGCACGACAACGAGGACGACGCCTTCCGACGTTTCGCTCGGTTATATCCAGGGACGACCCTCCTCGTCGACACGTATGACACGCTCGACGCTGTTCGACGCATCGTTAATATGTCGAAAGATGATCCCGAGGGATTTCAAGTCGGCGCCATCCGGCTGGATTCGGGCGATATGGCCGAGCTGGCCTCCAGCTCGCGTCGCATTTTGGATGAGGGAGGTCTTACGGACGTCCAGATCTTCGCGAGCGGGAGCCTGGACGAATACAAAGTTGCGGCTCTCGTCGACAGCGGAGCGCCGATCGATGCGTTTGGCGTTGGCACCAGCATGGGTACGATCGCCGACCTTCCTTATCTCGATTCGGCATATAAGCTCGTCCGATATGGAGGGAAGGACCGGATGAAGCTTGCCGAGAACAAGACCAACCTGCCCGGGCTTAAGCAGGTTTATCGGCATTATGACGGGGATGTCGCCATGTACGACACGATCGAGATGATGGACGAAGCACCGCCCGAAGGCGCGGAGCCGCTGGTGACGTGTGTGATGAAGGACGGCAAGCGCACGGCCGACGGCCGCGCCACACTCGCTGATGCACGGCGGCACGCCGAGGCGCACCTGACCCGGCTCCCTTCCCCACTACATCATCTCGACCAGAACGAGACGCCCTACGACGTCCGCGTCAGCCGTCGCCTCCGGGAGACACAGGACAAACTTCGCCGGAGCCTCGAGAAGAAGTAGTTTCTGCGCCCGTCGTCTCGCAGCGGGCTAAATGTCGCCGAGTTGGGGCCGGAGGATCACCTCCTCCATGACGGTTCGGTCGCTCAGCTTCCAGGCGTTCATGACCGCAGCCGCGATATCTTCCGGCGGCATAAAGCGCTCTTCGGGAAGATCGGTGCCCTCCCAACTGGGTGTGAACGTAGACCCTGGAATGACCGATGTTACCCGGATACCGCGCTCGCGCGTCTCCTCGCGCAGTGTCCGCGCGAGGCCCAGCATCCCGTGCTTAGCCGCGCTGTAGGCCACTCCCCCGGGATAAGACTTGATCGACGCGACGGATGCCATAAAGAAGATGTGGCCAGAGCGGCGGGCTAACATTGCCGGCAGAAAGGCCCGCGTCACGTAGAACGCGCTGTTGAGATTGACATCCACCTGCTCGCGGAAATCCGCTGGAGACGTTTCCTCCACCACACTCGGCTTAAAGAGTCCGGCGTTGTTCACGAGTACATCCGGCGCCGACCATTCGTCGATCACGGTCTCTGCCATCTCATTGACGGCAGCCACGTCCGTCACGTCGCACGGCATCACAATCGTATCGGCCCCGCGGCGGGCGCAGTCTTCGGCGACATCCGCAAGCTTCTCCTCATTCCGCGACACCAGAACCAGACGCGCCTGATCCTCGCTCGCGAACGACAGTGCGACCGCGCGCCCTATTCCATGGCTCGCCCCGGTTACAATTACAACAGGCATTCCAACGATCGGTTGATTGATAGATCAATGTAGACGGATGAGCCGCATGAACTCGGCGCGCGTCGGCGATTTATGGAACTCACCGCTCATCGCGCTGGTGGTCGTGAACGAGTTCTGTTTCTCGGCGCCGCGCATCATCATGCAGAGATGCTGCGCCTCGATCACCACGGCCACACCCAGCGGAGCGAGCACCTCATCGATCGCATCTCGAACCTGGATGGTGAGGCGCTCTTGCACCTGCAGGCGCCGGGCGAAGACATCTACGACGCGCGGAATCTTACTCAATCCGACGATCCTCCCATTCGGGATGTACGCCACATGTGCCTTGCCGAAAAACGGCAGCATGTGATGTTCGCACAGCGAATAGATTTCGATGTCCTTCACTACAATCATCTCGCTGTAATCCTCCTCGAAGATTGCCGATTCGAGGATGGCCTTCGGGTCCATATCGTAGCCGTGCGTGAGGTACTGATACGCCTTGGCCACGCGCTCCGGTGTCTTCAGCAGTCCTTCGCGGTCGGGATCCTCGCCGAGCCGGGTGATGATCTCACGTACATTGCCAGAGATCGCAGATGTGGTGTCGTCGTGATAGACGTCGTTGCGCTGATATAGTAGCGGCACCTTTAGATCGGTGGAACGATCCGGCATCGGTAGGTCTCCAGGGGTTTGATTACAGTGATGATGACGAGCCCGCCGCGTTACTCGCCGTAGTATTCGGCCGAGTTCCGCTCCGTCTCATAAAGCCGTACGCGGAAGAGCTCGCCCGATGGGATAGCGTCTTCGAGCCGACGCCAGAAGGCGACGACCATATTCTCAGTCGACGGCATGATGCCGTGCAGGAAGTCGACATCGAGGTTGAGATTGCGATGATCGCAGTGGGAGATCACGCGCTCCTCCATGATCCGCTTCAGCTCGGCAAGATCGATTACGTAGCCCGTTTCGGGATTTGGCTCGCCGCGGACCGTAACTTCCAGCGTGTAGTTGTGGCCATGCCAGTTCGGACTGTTGCACTTCCCGAACACGCGCTGATTCCATTCGTCGGATTTGTCGGGATTATGGAGTCGGTGCGCGGCGTTAAAGTGCGCCTTGCGCGTCACGTAGACCAGTGGCATGGGATGCAACAGCATTTCTTGATAGCTCAGACGAGCAAACACGTGCTGTGAGGGGGCGTTCCCCTCCGGTGAGACGCGGCACTGACTGCCTCATATTCGATTCGAACAACAAAGCATACTGTCTTTGCGGATGAGTGACGAAAAAACCATCTTCCAAAAGATCGCCGACCGGGAGATCCCTGCCGACATTGTGTACGAGGATGAGGAAGTGATTGCGTTTCGCGACATCAATCCTCAGGCTCCCGTGCATATTTTGATTGTGCCGCGAAAGCCCATTCCGTCGATAGATCATATCGAGGAGGAAGACGTGCCGGTGGCCGGCCGGCTATTCCGGGTGGCGCGGCAACTGGCCTCAGATGAAGGCCTGGGCGACGGCTATCGCGTCGTGATGAATTGCGGACGGCATGGACAGCAGTCGGTTGATCACATCCATCTTCACTTGCTTGGCGGACGGCAGATGTCGTGGCCTCCGGGATGAGTACGTCCGGCTTTTCGTGCTGATCGCCGCGTCGCTGGGCGTGGTTCTTCCGTCCGTGGCGCAAACATTGCCGAATGTGAGCGTCGAGACGGGCCTCCAGCGGGACGTCAATCAGTATCGATGGCGTTTCGGAATCGCAACTACAGGAAGGCAGGGCTCGTGGTCATACGATGTCCGCAATCTCTACCTCTCCGATGCGTTCATCCTCTTCAACGAGGAGCTTCGGTTTCGAGACGAGAACGAACTGACTTGGCGCGTTAACCGACCGCTCGGCGGTGACTGGTCGACGCTCGCCTTTGGCCGCCTCTCATATTTCGGGCAGAGCCGAGTCCTCGTTCAGCAGTCACTTGCGGGCGTCGAGTACCGGCCCGGTGCCCGGCTCATGCTCCGGCCCATGGCCGGCGTAGCGCTCGACCAGCGGCCGGGCGGCATCATCGAAGGCGGACGCCCTCCGCTGCGGTCAGACGTCGGGCCGGCCATCGCTTTCGATGCTTTTTATCGTCCATCCGTTCCTGAGCCGTACACGATGCAACTTGAAGGCTCGGGGCAGTGGTACTCCATTCAACCGCGCAGGGGCTATACCGTCCGCGCCGATGTCTCAGCCGGTGGACGATTTGAGGATACGGATCTGGTCAGCCGCGTGGGCTATGGTGCCGCCCGGCGGGATGTCTATCAGGCGGTTTCTTTTCTGAATCGCGGACTGCCCACCGATCGCCTGAGCGAAAGTATCGAAGCGACCTCGAGTGACACGCTTGCGTTTCGGCTCGGCCTCACGTCGGCGATGACGAATCGTCTGAGCCTCACGGGCCAACTCAACGGAGCCGTCATCCGGCGCTTCATTCGGACGCATAACGCTCCTGATGAATCGCTCTTCTTCGACACCAACTTCAGCCGCCAAGCGTTCGACGTAGGTCTTGGGATCCGGTATCAGGACAATTCCCGAACGGGATCCGTGGATGTCGAATACGGCGCCAACGCCGAAGAACGGCGGCTCGTGAACGTGGAAGATCAGGCGGGCAGCCAGATCGCGCAGATGTCGCTCGTGTTGCAGCAAGCGAACTTCGAGCAGAGCACCATGCTCATCCGGGCTCAGCTGCAGCAGGACCTCGGCCGGCGCGGCTACGTCAACGCCGAATCAATGGTCAGCATCACCCGTCGCGACACGCCCGACAACAATCCCGATGACCGTGATGAAGCGTATGCCAACGCCCGCGCCACGTTCGCCTACCGGTGGTCGCGTTATTTGTCTACCGACCTCTCGGTATTCGCATCGCGCTACCATACCGTCTTTCTGAATGCGCGGCGCTCGGCTGAGAACAACGTGCAGCAATCGTTGCGGCTGCGGCCCGTCATCCGTTGGTCGCCATCCACCGCTACGCAGGTTGCCTTCAGGCCCGAGATCCGTGCCACCTACACAGTCGACGACTTCACGATCGAGGGCAGGCGGCCCACCGATCAGTCGGCCCGTGAAATGCGATTCGATTTCGACGCCGAGCACAATTTCGGCAACGGATTGCGAGTCATTGCCCAGGCCGGGCGGTCTGAGCTTCATCTGGGGCGTCTCTTCTGGAACTCCTTTGCTGAGATCCCCTTCGACACGCTCCGCACGTACAACGGCTGGCTGCGTATCCGCACCGGCGATCGGGTGGTAGCCGAAGTCGGTGCGCGCACGTTCATCCGCACCGATTATAACCGCGCGCTAACGGTACGCTACACGCCATCATCAGCGGAGAATGACGACGTCACCGCCATGATTTCCCGGCCCGGGCGGGCGTGGGTGAGGCAATACGGCCCGACGGCTGCCGTCAACGCATCGTTCGGGCGCTCGTACATCAGCCTCGAGGGCTGGCTCACATTTCAGCGGATTCAGTACCGGCTATACGGCGATCTCCCAGAAGCTGAGGCCGAGAATATCCGGCGCGAGGCGCGGCGCGGGCGCCTGCTCACCATCCCCAACATGTCACTCAGCGTGAGGTGGAGATTATAACCCATGAAGTCACTTGGCATCACCGGCGGCATCGGCAGCGGCAAAACAACCATCTGCCGGATTTTCGAGCAGCATGGCGCGCGCGTTTTCTACGCCGACGACGAGGCTAAAAAATTGATGACCCGGCCCGATGTTGTGGAGTTGATTCGGGAAACGTTCGGCCCCGAGAGCTATACCGATGACGGTACGCTCAACCGAGGTTATCTGGCGCAAATGGTTTTCCCGGATCCCGAGATGCTCAGGCGGCTCACGAATATCGTGCATCCCCGTTTATTCGAGACGTTCGGCCACAAGCGGGAGGAGGCGGATAAGGCGGGCGTCCCACTCTATGTGAAAGAGGCCGCGGTGCTCGTGGAATCGGGCGGTTACAAGCACGTGGATAAAGTCCTCCTTGTGGATGCACCTGAGGACGAGCGCGTGCGCCGCGTCATGTTGCGGGATGGTGCCACGGAAGCGGACGTTCGAGCGCGAATTCGTAACCAGTGGACGTCAGATCGCCTGCGTCCTTTTGCGGATTATGTGATTGATACGACGCAGCCGAAAGCAGAAATTGAGACGCAAGTCGCTTCCATTTACAACGAGCTCGCTCGGACGGACTCATGACCGCCATCCCCGACCACTTCTCTGCTCAAGCCGAAGAATACGCGCGCTCCAGACCGCGATATCCGGCTGAGATGTTCGCCTATCTGGCGGGGCTTGTCCGGAAGCGTGAGGTTGTGTGGGATGTTGGCTGCGGCAATGGCCAGGCATCTGTTGCGCTGGCCGTCCATTTCGACCGGGTCATCGCAACGGATATCAGCGACAAGCAGCTTCGCCACGCGCAACCGCACGAGCGCATCCAGTACATCCAGGCGCCGGCCGAAGCGTCACCGCTGGAGGATGGAACGGCGGATCTAATCGTTGCCGCGCAATCGGCGCACTGGTTTA
>CAZRTY010000007.1:23808-27427 GCA_964603055.1 uncultured Rhodothermales bacterium
GATGGAACGGCGGATCTAATCGTTGCCGCGCAATCGGCGCACTGGTTTAATCACGACGCGTTCTATGAGGAGGTTCGGCGGGTTGCCGCTCCCGGCGCGGTCATCGCCCTCATCTCGTACGAGATGTCGAACGTAACGCCCGAGATCGACCCGCTCATATACAGCCTCGCCAACCAGATCCTCGGCACGTTCTGGCCCCGCGAGCGGAGCTACGTCGACAGCGGCTACGCAACGCTTCCCTTCCCCTTTGATGACATCGAGCCCGAGCGCTTCGAGATGAGCGTCGAGTGGACCGCCGAGCAAATGCTCGATTATCTGCTGACGTGGTCGGCGACGCAGCGGTACATCCGATACCATGGCACCGATCCTCGAAACGTCATCGCCGAACAGCTGCGAAATCTCTGGGGACCAACCCGCACTGTTCGCTGGCCGCTATCGATGCGTCTCGCATACGTCGACGACAAGTGACGCGGTGACGACTTACAATACGTGCTTCAGCACGTCCTCGTCGTGGTTGGTCGTCTCGAGAATGAGGTGCCCCATGCGGTCGCGCTTGGTCACGAGGTAGCGCTCATTGACTTCGTTGGGCGGAATCTCAACCGGCACGCGGTCGACGATCTCGAGGCCGTAGCCCGCCAGCCCCACACGCTTCTGCGGGTTGTTCGTCATGAGGCGGAGCTTGCGGATGCCGAGATCGCGCAGGATCTGACATCCGATACCGTAATCGCGGTGATCCATCTTGAAGCCCAGCGCCTCATTGGCTTCCACCGTATCGAGGCCCTCTTCCTGCAGCTTGTACGCGCGCAGCTTATTGATGAGGCCGATGCCACGTCCTTCCTGCTTCATATAAAGCACGGCCCCCTTCCCCTCCTTGTCGACCTGCATCATGGCACGCGCAAGCTGATCGCCGCAGTCGCACCGCATCGAGCCGAAGATATCGCCGGTCACGCACTGCGAGTGGACGCGAACGAGCACCGGCTCGCCTTCCTCCCATTCCCCTTTCACAAGGGCGAGGTGTACGTCGCCGGTGTGCTTTTCTTCGTAGGCGATCAACCGGAAGTCGCCGAAACGCGTCGGCATATCGACTTCCACTTCGCGATGAATCAGCTTCTCGTGGCGAAGACGGTACGCGATCAAATCTTTGATCGTGATGATCTTCATGTCGAACCGCCGCGCAAGCTCCATGAGCTGCTCGGTGCGCGCCATCGAGCCATCCTCGTTCATGATTTCAACGAGGACGCCTCCCGGCTTGAGACCGGCAAGGCGTGCCAGATCCAGGCTGGCTTCGGTATGACCGGCCCGGCGCAAGACGCCGCCCGATTGCGCTCGCAGCGGAAAAACGTGACCTGGCCGTGCGAACTCACCCGGCTCGGAGGCCGGATCAACGAGCGCGCGGATGGTCTTCGCCCGGTCGGCAGCCGAAATGCCGGTCGTCGTGCCGCGGCGATAATCCACCGATACCGTGAACGGCGTGTCGTACAGCGACGTGTTGCGGTCGCTGACCATCATCTCGAGCTCAAGCTCGGCGGCGCGCTCCTTGGTGATCGACGCGCAGATGAGACCGCGGCCATGGGTGGCCATGAAGTTGACAAGCTCCGGGGTGATGAGCTCTGACGCTCCTACGAAGTCGCCTTCGTTCTCCCGATCCTCATCGTCCACCACGATCACAAGGCGCCCGTTGCGGATCTCCTCGATCGCATCCTCGATCGCGTCGAAACGAAAATCGCTCTGCTCACGAACTACCGAATCCGACATATTCTACCACCACCTTCAGTTCAAGCCACACGCATTGCCGCAAACCCAGCTCCAGGCACTTACTGCTCGGCCCCCGTCGACGCAATGGCGTTCTTGTCAACGCGCAGCTTGACGTTGTTATCCACCTGAACCAACACACTTCCGTCATCAACCTGCGTTACGGTACCGTGGACGCCACCAATGGTCACCACGCGATCGCCCTTCTTGACGGCTTCGATCATGGAACGTCTCGTCTCTTCTTTCTTCTTCTGGGGCCTGATAATGAAGAAGTAGAAGACTACGAAGATGAGTACGAACGGCAGCAGCGCAACGATCGGGTTTCCCTGACCTTCGGCCGGAGCGCCCATCAAGAGGATTTCGTACATGTGTTAGTGCGAATTGGGTGATTGTTATGATGTCTCGCCAACGCCATTCCCGAGAAAATGTTGTAATCCGGCGGCACAGAGCCTCAACTTCCGCCGGGCTTCATCTTCAGGAGGCAAGCAGCTTAAAATAGAACGACGGCCGGAGGAGTTTACGCCGTTCCTGTTCATCATCGAACATGCAGCTAATGGCCGCGGCGGTTTGCGGCGACGTTGCGGCCTTGCGAATCACGAAACCGATCAGACTGCGGATGCCGGACAGCCGCTGCAACGCATGGCTAATCCGCAGCTCGTTGCCGAGGTAAGACCGAACATCCCGCTCGTAGCCGGTAAGGAACGCCTCATCGAAGCGCCCTTGTGCCGATGCTTCGATGGTGTACCGGGCTGCAATCTCGCCGCTGACCATCGCATTGCCGATGCCTTCGCCGGTAAACGGATCGATGAGACTCGCCGCATCGCCCACCAGCATCCAGCCGTTGCCGACCATCGGCCGGGGCTTGGATCCCAGCGGCAGGCCCCATCCTTTTACCGATCCGACGGGCGTGGCTTCGGCAAATCGATCCCGGAAGTACGGGTGTTCGATGCACTGGGTGAGGAGTTGTTTGAGCTTCACGTCCTTGCGTTTGATCGCTGAACTCAGCATCCCGATGCCGACGTTCGCCATCCCGTTGGCCATGGGGAAGATCCAGAAATAGCCGGGCAAGGCCTCGGAGAGAAAGTGCAGCTCGATGTGATTATGCGCGCTAAAACCCGTCACACCGCGATAGTATGCGCGGAGCCCGGCGCTGTAGTATCGTTCGTCGAGCTGCATGAGCCCGAGCTCGCGAGCCACGACTGAGTAGGCGCCGTCGGCACCGATGACGATTGGCGCGCGGATTTCCTCCTCGGCGTCAGCACCCTTGACAATCACGCCTCGCGTAACGCCGTCCTCCTGGATTAACCGCTTGACCTGCGCCTGAAGGCGCGGCTCCGCTCCCCACTCAATCGCCCGCTCGAACAGGATCTGATCGTAGGATTCGCGCGCGCACACAAAGCCCGGCGGGATATCCCGATCAAGTTCTTGTGTGAATGGGATGGACGCCACGCTGCCGTCCGGACCGCCGAAATCAATACCCCAGGACTTGACCTGAGGCGCGGTGAGGATCTGGTCGATCAACTCGAGCCGGCGCAGTACGTCGACGCTCTTACCGCTGATGGCATCCCCGCAAATCTTATCGCGCGGAAACGATGCCTTGTCGACGAGCATCACCCTGAGACCGGCGCGCGCCATAAATGCGGCTGCCGTTGCACCACCCGGACCGGCACCGACGATTACCGCGTCGTACGATCCATTAGAACTCGCCATCTGTGATGCGGCGGGATTGGGTGAGCCTGGCTACGAAAAGCACAAATAGAAAAAGGGCAAGCTACCCATATCGCGCCGCTGCGACCTCCTACCGCTGCTACCTTCCGGTCCTGACGGAGTTCAGAGGGAGCTGGCCGTATGGGACTTGCCCTTTGGC
>CAZRTY010000008.1:0-26608 GCA_964603055.1 uncultured Rhodothermales bacterium
GGCCTGAGTTTCCGGAGATCCTGATGGAGATGGAGGCACTGGGCCGTGTGATGGCACTCACGAGGAATCACGCATGCGTGCATGAAAAGACCGGTGTCTATCGGAAAGGCGAGATGATGCCGGAGGCATCGATGGGGCTCTTCAATGATGAGGAGATAGATATCCGATTTTTCTTCCGGTCGTGGGGCGCGGCGTTTTTCGTTGTGGATGAGCCTCGGATGTCGCTTCAGTTTTTCGACAAGGAGGGGACGGCCGTCCACAAGATTTACGCGGTGGATGAGACCGACATCCAGGCGATGCAATCACTCGTCGAAGCCTATGCCTCGCAGGATCAGCAGCCGGGATTCGAGCCGGAAGAGCTTGCCCCGAAAACGCCGCGGCCGCTCAATGAGATCGATACCGACGGCTTCGTCGAAGCGTGGAAAGGCATCGACGACACGCATTCGTTCTTCCCGCTGCTGCGAAAGTTTGGGATTTCGCGGCGCCAGGCCGTCGAAGTCGCCCCGGCAGATCTCGCACGAAAAGTCGCACGGACGGCCTACCGTGACGTCATGCAGCAAGCATCCGAGACGGGTCTCGAGATCATGGTGTTCGTCGGCAACGACGGCTGCGTGCAGATCCACTCGGGCCCGATCAAACGCCTCAAGACCGTCGGCGAGTGGTACAACATCCTCGACCCCGGCTTCAACCTGCACCTGAAAGAAGAGGCCGTCGCCGAGTGCTTCGTTGTCGTGAAGCCCACCAGCGACGGCCCCGTCACGGCGCTTGAAGTGTTTGATGCCGAGGGCGAGCTCATCCTGCAGTTCTTCGGCAAGCGCAAGCCGGGCATCCCTGAGTTGAAGGAATGGCGCCGGCTTGTTGAGGGCTTGCCGACCAGTTGAGCTCGGTGGCTCGTTTATCGCCAGATGAACGAGTCGCTGACTTCCTCACGCTCGAACCAGAACGGCGTGCGCTCGCGCGGCTGATTCCCCAGTTCGTCCATGGTCATTGCGTCGAACAGTCGGCCGTTGACCATGACGTACCGGATGTCGTCTGACGAGCGCAGATCCTCGAGCGGATTCTGATTGAGGACGACGAGGTCGGCCAGTTTGCCGACTTCGAGCGAGCCGATGTCGCCATCCAGCCCGAGATACTCGGCGCCGTGAAGCGTGGCGGCGCGGAGTGCCTGGTGCGGCGTCAGGCCGCCCTGCTCGAACATCCACAGCTCCCAGTGCGCGCCGATGCCCTGCATCTGGCCGTGCGCTCCAAGCAGCATCTTGCCGCCCTGGTTGACGAGCTTGGCGCCTTCACGCGCAACGTCGATGTGCCAGTATTCCTCGAGCGGCGTTTTCTGGCGGCGGCGCGAGCGAGCGTCGACCATCTGGCGCGGCGTGAAGTTCAGCAGCCGCTCTTCATCCCATACATCCATGTGCTCGTACCAGTAGTACTCGCCCGAAAGTCCGCCGTAGCTGACGACGAGCGTCGGCGTGTAACCCACCTCCGTCGCCTTCCACACCTCCATCACATCACGGTAGAGCGGCGCGACCGGGATGTTGTGCTCGACGCCCGTGTGGCCGTCCTGGATCATCGTCAGGTTGTGGAAGAACGTCGAGCCGCCTTCGGGCACGACCATCATCTCGAGCTCGCGTGCGGCCTGCAGGACCTGCTGACGCTGATCGCGGCGCGGCTGGTTGTAGCTCTTGACGGAGAACGCGCCGACGGCTTTCATTCTGCGCAGGTGCGAGCGCGCGTCGTCGAGGTTGTTGACGACGGCCTTGAAATCGCCATCCGCTCCGTAGAGGATCGTACCCGTCGAGAAGACGCGAGGGCCGACGATGCGGCCGGCCTTGACGAGCTCCGAGTTGCCAAAGACGGTTTGCGTCGTCGCCGACGGGTCGTGCATCGTCGTCACGCCGTAGGCGAGATTCGCATAATAACTCCAGTTCTGCTCGGGCATCGGCCCGGTCGAGAAGTGGTTGGCGTGTGCATGCACGTCGACCATGCCGGGCATGATCGTCTTGCCACTCACGTCGATGACGGTGGCGGAGGAGGGGACGTCAACCTCTCCTTGAACACCGACGGCCACAATCCGATTGCCGTCGATAACGATCGTCCCGTCCTCGATCACCTCGTCATCGCGCATCGTGATGATGCGGGCGTTCGTGAGGGCGATCGATCCGGCAGGTTGGTCGAAGTTCATCGTCAGCGGGATGCGCACGCCGGTCTCGGTCGGACCCGGAAGCTCCTCCGGCGCGCCGTCGAGGAAGGCGAACGATTCAGTGAGATCGCGCGTGAAGTACTCCGGTCCATAGGCCCAGTGCAGCTTCCGGCTGTCGGCCGACCAGTGCAGGTCGAAGCCGGCGTCCTGCGTCACGCGGGAGACGGGGAAGGCGCGGGTATCTTTGCTCAGTTCAATCGCATCGCCCGTCCGCGGGAACGGCGCGATGTATGCGTTGTGAAGGTCGGTAAACGCCACCCAGCGGCCGTCGGGGCTCGGGACGACATTGCCCGCATACTTCATCGTGAAGTGCGTGCGGCGGTCGCCGCCGTTGAGGTCGACGCTGTGGTACGACTTCGAGAGTCCGCCGCCGGTTCGGAAGTAGATCCGATCGCCCGTTTCGCTGAAGCGGGGTTCGGAGCCTGAATCGGTGACGAGCGTCGGCTCGCCGCCTGAGGCAGGCATCGTGTAGATGCCGGTATCCACGCCATGGATCTGGCCCAGCAGCGAGTTGCCGGAGCCGCGCCGGTAGACGATCGTGCCGCCATCCGCCGAAAAGCTTGGCGAGAAGTAATAGCCCGGGCGCTCCGTCAACTTCTGCTTGTTACCGCCGCTAACGTCGATCCGATAGATCGCGCCGAGGGCCTCATCGCTCCACGTCGTGTAAACAATCGACCGGCCGTCCGGAGAGAACGCCGGCTCATACTCAAAGTGCGTATCCGTCGTTATGCGCTGCGGCGAGCCGTTCGGCAGCGACATCCGCCACAGGTTGCCGACCGCATGGAAGACGATGGTGCGTCCATCCGGCGACGTCGCCACATCCCGAATCATCTTCACGTCGAACTGCTCAGGCGCAACTTCCTGTGCAAACCTCAGCGCCTCGTGGACCTCCTTCTGGACATCCACCTCGAACGGAATCTGCCGTGCCGTCCGGTTCTCGACATCTACATTCCAGATCTTACCCTCGGCCCAGATCACGATGCTGTTGCCGTCCGGCATCCAGGAGTAATTGGGATACGGTCCGAAGATGGCCCATGCCTCCTGCTGATCGCGCGACAGTCCATCCCAGATGGGACGATGCGCTCCGGTTTCCCGATCGTAGACGTGCAGAACCGAGTTCTCGCGGATTCGACGTACGAACGAGATATAGCGGCCGTCGGGTGAGACCTGCGGCCGTACGGCACCGCCCGGTCCTGTGATCAGGTTGCGGAGGTCGCCGGTCTCACGGTCGAGCTCGCGGATCACATAGATCTGCTCGTTCGGGTCCTTGTTGTACTGAAACATGCCGCCCGGCGACATGTCTTCGCTGAAATAAACGTATCTCCCATCCGGACTCACGACCGGCTCGCCCGCATCTTGTTGGTCGTTCCTGCGCTCGGTGAGCTGGAGTCCGCTGCCGCCGGAGCGATGGTACATCCACATCTCGCCCGCGCCGAGTGAGCGCGTCGATGTGAAGTGCTTTCGGGCGATCAGGTAATCGCCGTCGGGCGTCCAGGTGGCATTGTTCAGCAGGCGGAAGTCTTCCTTCGTGACCTGGCGGAGGTTCGAGCCATCGCGATCCATCAACCAGATATTGTCGCCGCCGGCGCGGTCACTCGTAAAGCTGATCGTGCGTCCGTCGGGCGAGAAGCGCGGCTGGATGTCGAGTGAGTTGTCGCCAACGAGTTGTGTGGCGCGTCCGCCATCAATCGGCATGATGTAGATGTCGCCGAGGAGGTCGAAGACGATCTCGCGCCCGTCGGGGCTCACATCGAGGTTCATCCACGTGCCTTCGTCCGTGGTGAAGCTGACGGTGGAAGTCGGGCCGTGCGCGGCGTTGACATCCCACTCGCCGGCGTCATCATTCTGAGCGTGCGCAGTGAGATAGGGGAGCAAGAAAAGGAGCGCGATGAGAATCCGCATGGAGGCGCTGGGATGGATGACGGAAAGGGCTCATCACGTTACGTCGGCGTAACGTGGCTTCCGTCCCAACGCGAAAGGATGGGGGCGGGGTTCCTGCCGATGACGGCACAGGTGTGGACGCAGGCTCTCGCTTACTGCATTGCACTCCGTCTCGTGCAGAAAGACGACGACTAGCGTAAAAGTCGCCTGCTTACTTTCTCAGCGCAGATCACGCTGCCTGTTTACTCGAATCGAAACCTGCGGCGTCGGCGTACTGGAGCAATCCTGTAATGAATGTACAGGCGCGGCTCACGGGGATCTTATGCGCGTATCGACCCTGGATGATCAGCACACTCTGATCGCTGACCATAAAACGATCAATGATTCCGGCCGCCTTGCATTGGGCGAGTTTCGAGTTGATTTCGGCGCAACGCAAAGAAGGAGGTGCAGTATGCGTGATCATGGCTGGGCCCGGTCTCAGTTACTACGAGATGAAGGTGATCCAATATATGCTCACATATGACTGAGCGGTTGTAACGGCGTGGATATAGAATGAGTCGGCCGGGACTGCGAATGCCCGTTTAAATAGCGCTAAGCGCAGTTAAGCAAATGCTTTCGAAAGGAGGAGGGCATCGCGTATCTTACAGGCTCCGAGCCCCTTCTCAGATGAGCTGAGTCTTTCGTGTGCAGGGTTGTGAGTGATGGAGGAATGATCTAATGCTGGAAGTGCCGGACGACAATGTTGACCAGGCTGGCGTGAATGAAGCTTTTCCGCCGGACGCGCCGGTGGAAGACGATATGTTAACGCCCGTATCGACGCTCGATCCGCTTGTCGACCGCGGTGAGCTTCCCCGGTCAAGGTTCAAGCTCCTCGCAGGCTGCGTCGTGGTGTTATGTGTAGGAGGAGTGATGGCAGCATCCGTCATCCCAGACGACCTGCAACGTACGTGGGGCATCTTTGCAGGCGATTCCGCGAAGCGTGTCGAGGAATCCTCATATGTGCACGTACCCGCGCGGGCCGTCGAAGCCGCTCGGTTGAGCATCCTTACCCGGCCGGCCGGGGCAGAGGTAAGCATCGACGGCAGGCCGGTCGGCAGTACGCCTGTCGCTGGAGCCAGGGTTTCGCCGGGGCCCCACCTCGTGCGAGTAGCGATGGACGGTTATATCGCTGTCGACTCCATGATCCAAATCGGCGCCTCAGGGCTGATGGATTGGGAAGTTATGCTGGAAGCCGAGGAAGACCTCGCTCAGCCTGCGCCCGTGAACCTGGCGGTAGGGAATACAGCGGTAGCGAATACAAAGGTCACCGGCGACGGGCCGGAACGCGACAATCCAGCCCGGCAGTCTGAGCGGCCCGCTCGCGCGGGTAGCGCCGTTGACCAGGCGCCAGGTCCTGCGGAAGATTCGACGCCGGCCGTTTCTCGAGAGATCAATGAGATCGTCGTTGCCGATCCGACAACCCAGAGCAGCTCTTTGTACATCGATGTGGAGCCGCATGGTTCGCGGGTCATTCTGGGCGGGAGGTACGTGGGACGCACCCCGCTTGAACTGGGTACGTTAGAGGCGGGACTCCATCACATCCGCATCGAACATGATGGGTATCAGGAACTGGAGCAGGCGGTGGAGGTCACCGCCGAAGGCAGGTCGGCATTGACCGCCTCGCTCGCACAATTGATGGGAGAGGTGCGGATATCAGCAGTGCCTTGGGGTAGTCTCTTCGTAGACGGTGTGCTGATCGCTGCAGAGTCGGACCACAGTCACGCCCTTGAACTTCCAGTCGGCGTCCATCGCGTACGCGCGTCGCATCCGGCGCTCGGGAGCGTAGAGCGTGACATCCGAATCCTGGATGGCCAAACCATCAACATTATTCTGGACTTGAACCTGGCCGCTGGTAATTGAATTTCGGGGAAAGCTTACTCCGTTTGCTGCTAACCTCAAGCCAAACAGTGATTAAACGATATATATTGCCAAGCTACTCTCGCCGGGATTCTACATGATTCAACGTAGTTCATTCTTTATTGCCGGACTCTTGTGCCTGCTTGTTTTTGGACGGGCACAGGCGCAATCCGCCGATGAATGTCGCTACGCGGTGGCAAGGGCGACTGAGTTGTACCGGGCTGCGTCGTTCAGCGAGGTCACGACGGCGGTCGGTCCGTGTCTCGAGGCCGGACTTCTAAATGAATCGGAGGCTCGGCTTGGGTACCGCCTTCTGGCGTTATCCCAACTTCAAGAAGGCGATATCGCCAACGCACGTCTTGCTGTTCTACGCTTAATCATCCTCGACCCGTCCTACGATGCGGATCCGGTTCAGGACCTTCCCGCGTATGTGGCGCTCGTTCAATCAGTTCACGAGCAACTCGAGGATCCTCGCTTCGCTGATCGACTCGAAGCGTTGCGCGCCGAGATGGCCGTCATCCCCCCACCGCCCGACGCACTTCGTGACCGAAGGCAAGTATTTGGATTTGGGATGATCGGGATTTCAAGCTACGGCGGGGAGCGCGGACGGGAAAAAGGTTCCGCCTTGGCCGAGTTTGCTGGAAACGGCGGACCTTCTGTGTCGTTAGGCGCAGGCTATAACATGTCCGAGTATTTCGCGTTCACCGTTCAATACGATGTCTCGCGGTATGCATCACTGCTGCATCAGAAGTCGGATGCATTCCCAACGGTACGGCCGGGGGATTCAAGCAGCTGGCT
The DNA here is from genome assembly GCA_964603055.1 of uncultured Rhodothermales bacterium. GTDB lineage: Bacteria > Bacteroidota > Rhodothermia > Rhodothermales > CAZKDQ01 > CAZRTY01. The sequence continues at coordinate 6,773 of CAZRTY010000008.1, forward strand.
TCATGCGCTCACGGCTGGAGGAATGGTGCGTATTTTGCCTGAGTACCTCGCATCGCCGTATCTGAGTGGCGGCGTGGGACTCGTACTTGGTCGAATCAATGACTCAATTAGAAGTGGTTTCGCCACCGACCTCGGCATCGGCGTAGAGACGATGGTCACGCGCGATGTTGCGATCAACGGAGGACTTGGCGTGCGTTTTGTGTTTCCGGGCGACGTCGTTGACTTGGTCGATCGCTCGGGAAGTTCAGATGTGTTTCCGGTATTGAGAGCCGGTGTTTCGTGGCGGCTCGGCCGTTTGTAAGGACGTCTTTAGTATTTATATCAGCTATTAATCAGTGCGCCCGCAGCTGTCAATGACGGCTCGGTAATACGCCTTAGAAAAAGACACGATGCAGGAATCTGGTAATTCGAACGGACGGCTCACTCCGCCGCCTCATAACAATGCGGGATGGGGGGCGGATGAGGGCGTCGACGAAATCTCGTTGCGCGAGATCGTCGAGATCCTGCTCAAGAACAAATGGATTGTTCTGGGGAGTTTCGCCGGCGTCTTGATGCTGGTCGCTGCCTATACATTCGTGCAGGCGCCGAAGTATGAGTCGACCGGCACGCTCTACGTCACCAATCAGAACTCATCGCCACAGCTTGGGCAACTGCTTGGCCTCGAAACGGGCAGCCGGAATATTGCGAACGAGATCGAGATTCTGAAGTCTCGGCTTATCGCGCAGCGCGTAGCCGGCCGTCTGCACGACATGCGGTACGTCCCGGGTACGCAGGACCCGCTCACAGTTCTGCGCCCCACGGCCGACGACGAGCCGCCGGAGATGCGGGACGTCGTGCATCGGCTCCGCAACCAATATCTCTCCGTCCGTCCGGTCAGCCGTGACGTCGACATGATCCAGGTTACCGTGACGAGTACGGTGCCGGAGGAAGCGGCATTGATCGCTAACCTCTACGCCTCGGAGTATGTGGATTATAACCAGGTGTCGAGCCGCTCTCGTATGCGTGCGTCTCGTGAGTTTCTTGGCGAGCAGACTGAGCGTCTCGATAGCATGTTGACCGCCGCCGAGCGCGATATCATGAGCTACTCCGAGACCAGCGGTATCGTAGCTCCTGAGGAGGAGGCCCGGCAGCTTCTCGAGCAGGTCATGGATCTCGAGAAACGTCGATACGAAGCGCTCTACATTCTCCGCGCTGCTGAGGCCGAGCGGGATGCCATCACGTCTGAACTCGATGCCATCCGGCCGGGGCTCGCCCGTACACTTTCATCGACCGACAACCTGTTCGTTCAGAGCTTGCTCGCCCGTATCACCGAGCTCCAGATGCAGATTGAGGAGCGGTTGTCGCGCAACCCTGCACTGCGCGATCAGATGGATACGGACGAGGAGATCAGTCGTCGACAGCGTCAAATCGAGGAACTTAGTGCGCAGCTCGCCGCAGGAACGGAGCGCTTGACGGCGGATGCCGTGAACACGCAGGGACTTTCGTTCCGAGGCCGCACGCCCGAAGAAGTTCTGGCTACCGTTTCGGATCTGCAGCAGCGGTTGCTTGAGAAGGAGATCGAGATCACAGGCTCAGAAGCACGGCTTGACGTGCTCAACAGCAGCCTTGACATTTATCGTGATCAACTCAACGCCATCCCCAATAAGTCAGTGGCGCTGGCCCGGTTGACGCGGAACTTGCAGACGAGTGAGCAGATGTTCACCAGTCTCTACGGAAAGCTCCAGGAGGCACGCATCGCCGAGTTGTCGGAGATTGGCTACGTAGAGATCATCGATGAGGCCATCGTCGCGGAGAATCCGGTGAGCCCGCGCGTGCCGCTGAACCTGCTCCTGGGTGCCGTGCTTGGTTTGATGCTCGGCGTCGGATTGGCGTTCGTCCGTAATGCGATGGACAACCGCATCCGTAAGCCGGAGGATCTACGCAAACTGGGCCATACGGTCGTCGGCGTTGTGTCAAGCATGCAGACGTTGATCCGGACGGACTTTGGTGGACGCGAGAGCGTCGAATTGGACGGCCAGAAGTACGACACGCGGTTGATCGCGCTGCTCAACCCGCTGTCGCCGATTGCAGAAGGTTACCGGCGTATTCGTACGAACCTGCAATTCAGCCGCCCGGATAAAGTGGTGCAAACGGTCCTGGTCACCAGCCCCGGCCCGGGCGAGGGTAAGACCGTGACGTCGTTCAACCTCGCGGTGACGATGGCTCAATCAGGGCGCCGTACACTCTATGTTGATGCCGACTTGCGGCGTCCATCCGGCCATAAAATGATCCACATGCGCCGCGAACCGGGTCTCGTCGACCACCTGTTCAGCGAGTGGATCGATATGGCTCAGTTTGAAACTGCCGTCGAGAACCTGTACGCCATCCCCACTGGGAAACAGGTCCCCAACCCGGCCGAAATCTTGGGCTCCCGGCGCATGCGCCAGTTCCTGGAGCAGGTCCGCAACGAGTTCGACGTGATCATCATCGACACGCCGCCGGTGCTCGCGGTCTCTGATGCGCTGTTGATTTCCGCCCAGGTAGACGCCACCGTGATCGTCTGCTCGGCCGGCGAAACGAAGATCCCTGCCGTGAGCCATACAGTCGAGGCACTGCGCGATGTCGGTGCCGCGGTCGCCGGCGTGGTCATCAACCGTTTCGATGCTCGGTCGGCGTATGGCGGCTACGGCTATGGATACGGCGGCTACGGTTACTCCGATTACTATGGAGAACGCGTCGTTGCCGGCGACGACGCCCCGTCTCTTCGCACCGTCTGATCCAGGACATATCAAATAATAATGATCAATCGCCTCATCCCATTTCTGCTGCTCGGCGTCCTCTTCCTTACCGTTGGGCCGCTTGAGAGTCATGCTCAGGTTCAGAACGAGCTCATCCGCTCCAGATACAGTCCGGCAGCCTATTACAATTACGCAGAAGAGGGCGAGCTCACGATCCTCGTGAGCGTGTGGGGGACGGTTCGTAATCCGGGATTGTACGAAGTGCCCGAGGGCACGCGGCTGAGCACGCTATTCTCGGTGTCGGGCGGCCCTTCAGTATCGCAGCGCACGCGCCGGCAGGAACGCACCATCAACGTGCGTCTCGTCCGTGATCATGGCAGCGAACGTGATGTTATTTTCGAATCGACGATGCGGAATGACATCATCGTGGCAGAGGCCGATCCCGTGCTGGAGCCGGGTGATGTCCTGACCGTCGAAACCGTCGTCCGTCAGGGCTTCGGCTGGCGCGATCTCGCGACGATTGTCGGCTCGGGAGCATCCCTCGCGCTCATTCTCGAACGCCTTACCCGCTGACCCGGACTTCCAGATGCACCTCGTCGACACCAGGGCATCCATATACGTTGCGGGTCATCGCGGCCTCGTCGGGTCGGCAATCGTCGATGAACTACGGCGGCAGGGATTCGATAACCTCATTTTGCGGACGAGCGCCGAGCTTGATCTGCGCGATCAGTCGGCCGTCGACGCCTTTTTCACTACGCACCGCCCAGAGTTTGTTGTTCTAGCGGCCGCCAAAGTGGGGGGCATCCTTGCCAACGATTCTCGTCCGGCTCAGTTTATCGCCGATAATCTGGCGATTCAGACAAATGTTATCCGCGCCGCGCACGAGGCGGACGTACAGCGCCTCATCTTTCTCGGCAGCTCCTGTATTTATCCGAGGGAAGCACCGCAGCCGTTGCGGGAAGAGTATCTGCTAACCGGACCGCTGGAACCGACGAATCAGTGGTATGCAATTGCCAAGATTGCCGGCCTCAAAATGTGCGAGGCGTATCGGCGCCAACATGGTTCCGATTTCCTGACGCTGATGCCCACCAACGTGTATGGGCCGGGCGACAATATGGATCCACAGAGCAGTCACGTCCTCGCGGCATTGCTGCGCAAGTTTCACGAGGCGAAACACGCAGACCGGCCCAATCCGGTCGTCACGGTGTGGGGCAGCGGCACGCCGCGGCGGGAGTTTATCTACAGCCGTGATCTGGCCGAAGCCGTCCTCTTCATCCTTAAGAAGCCCGCCGAGCAACTTTATCAGGTGGCCACGGACGGCATGCTCAACGTCGGTGTTGGTGCCGATATGACCATCATGGAACTGGCCGAGCGGATTCGAGAAGCCGTCGGCCTCAGCTGCGTGATCGAGCTCGATCGATCGAAGCCTGATGGCACACCGCGTAAACTGATGGATACCAGTCGGCTTGCACAACTGGGCTGGCAGCCGACGACAAGGTTCGAAGATGGACTTCGCGAAATGTATGAGTGGTACCGGCAAGAGGCCGTTTTGTCCTGATGGAGGTGCGCCAGAAACTTCTCCAGGATGCTCCGGCTGAATCCCTCCATCTCGGGCTTTGAGATGTAGCTTTAAGACTTGCCACAAACAGTTGATCATATCGGCGGACACAACGCCTCCGCCATACCAAATATTCAGTACATCAAACTCTGATCGTCAGCATGAAAATCGCCGTCATAGGAACTGGTTACGTAGGTCTCGTCACGGGTACGTGTTTCGCCGAGATGGGCAATGACGTCGTCTGCGTTGATATCGATGAAAAGAAAGTCGAGAAACTTCGCGGTGGCACCGTCACGATTTATGAGCCTGGACTCGAGGTCTTCTTCGAGCGTAACCTCCGCGAGGAGCGGCTGACGTTCACCACCGACATCCAGGAGGGCCTGGAAGGAGCCGAGGTCGTGTTTCTCGCACTCCCGACACCTCCGGGAGCGGACGGCTCGGCGGATCTGTCGTTCGTGATGGGCGTCGCGAAGTCGATCGCTGAAATTCAGAAGGCGAAGCCGTCGCGGTCCTACAAGGTCATCGTCAATAAAAGCACGGTCCCGGTTGGCACGGCCGACAAGGTACGCGAGGTGATGACCAGTCAAGGGCTCGAGGCGGGCAAAGATTTCGATGTCGTCTCCAACCCGGAATTCCTGCGCGAAGGAGCTGCCGTCGAGGACTTCATGAAGCCGGAGCGCGTCGTCATCGGCACCTCGAGCGAGAAAGCCGCCGAGATCATGACGCTGCTCTACGAGCCGTTCGTTCGCCAGGGCAATCCGATTGTGGTGATGGACGAGCGTTCGTCTGAAATGACCAAGTACGCGGCGAATGCCTTCCTCGCGACGAAGATCACCTTCATGAACGAGGTGGCAAACCTCTGCGAGCGTGTGGGCGCTAACGTCGACAAGATCCGCATCGGCGTCGGGCTCGACAGCCGCATCGGTAAACAATTCCTGTATCCCGGCATCGGCTTCGGCGGAAGCTGCTTCCCGAAAGATGTTCAAGCGCTCGACCGGACGTCCGACGAGTACGGCTACCGTTTCGAAATCCTAAAGTCCGTGCTCGATGTCAACGACCGCCAGCGCCGCAAGCTGATCGACGTCGTCAAGGAATATTATGGTGGGGATGTCGCAGGAAAGCACTTCGCCGTGTGGGGGCTGTCATTCAAGCCTAATACGGACGACGTCCGCGAGGCCCCGTCTCACGTCATCATCGAGGGTCTCGTCGAAGCGGGAGCCACGATCTCCGCATACGATCCGGAAGCCATCGAGACGACGCGCGCCGTGCTGGGCGACATCGCCGAATACTCCACGGATGACTACGGCATTCTCGAAGGAGCGGATGCGCTGATCATCTGCACGGAATGGAATGAGTTCCGCCGCCCGAACTTCGACCGCATTAAGACGGCCCTGAAAGAGCCCGTCATCTTCGACGGCCGCAACCTGTACGATCCGCAGCGTGTAGCGGAGGCCGGCTTCGACTACTACAGCATCGGCCGTCCGAGCTTTGACGCGGTTCGGGATGAGCTTCCCGTCAACGGGCGCGATCATTGATTGACACCCGCCGTCGGTAATACTACCGGCGGCGGTTTTTTTACCCGGCTTCCATCTTCTCATCGCACATGTCTCAAAACGCCACCTCACGTCCGCCACGTACCCTCATCACCGGCGGAGCCGGCTTCCTCGGTTCTCATCTCTGCGATCGCTTCATCGCCGAAGGCCATGAAGTGATCTGCATGGATAACTTCATCACGGGGACGCCAGAGAACGTGGCGCATCTGATGGGGCATGAGCGCTTCCATTTGATCGAGCACGACGTGACGAACTTCGTCTACGTGGAAGGTGAGCTCGACTACGTATTGCACTTCGCGAGCCCGGCATCGCCGATCGACTATCTGAAGTACCCGATTCAGACGCTCAAAGTCGGTGCGCTCGGGACGCACAAAACGCTCGGTCTGGCAAAAACAAAAGGTGCGCGTTTCCTCCTGGCGTCAACCAGCGAGGTCTATGGCGACCCGTTGATCCATCCCCAGAAAGAGGACTATTGGGGGAACGTCAACCCCGTCGGTCTCCGCGGCGTCTACGACGAGGCCAAGCGCTTCGCCGAGGCCATTACGATGGCGTATAGCCGATATCACGGCGTCGAGACACGTATCGTACGAATCTTTAACACGTACGGCCCGCGCATGCGTCTCGACGATGGACGCGCACTGCCTACGTTCATGTCGCAGGCGCTGCGCGGCGAGCCGCTTACCGTGTTTGGGGATGGAAGCCAGACGCGTTCGTTCCAGTACGTGGACGACCTTATCGAGGGCATCTATCGCCTTTTGATGAGCGAGGAAGTTGAGCCGGTCAACATCGGCAATCCCGACGAGATCACCATCCGCGAGTTCGCCGAAGAAGTCATCTCGCTCACGGGAAGCCGAAGCACGCTCGTTAACGAGCCGCTGCCGATGGACGACCCGAAGGTGCGGCAGCCCGACATCTCGAAAGCGAAGCGGGTTCTCGATTGGGAGCCACGCGTTCCGCGGTCCGACGGACTCAAGCGGACGCTTGCTTACTTTCAGGATCGTCTCGATCACGCCCCGGTATGAATCCGGCGGCGTGAACCCGCCGTATGCTGGTTGGTATGAAACCGCGCCGGATGTTAACGCCATGCATCGTATGCACTCGCGCATGATGCGGATGTCGTATCCGGCGGGATGACCAGTTGAGGCCACTCAAGACGCATCACTACAGCAGGCCGTGAATCAGTTCCAATCCTGGTACAGGGTACAGCCGAAGGCCATGAAGGCCCTGCTGACGATCAACGTCGCGGTGTACGTGCTATGGGCGTTGATCCTGGTACACATCCCGGCCGTCCGGGCGTTCGTCTACAATTTCGTAGCGCTAAATCCCGAAGTACCGCTGATTCTGTTCCGGCCGTGGCAGTTGTTCTCGTACAACTTCATCCACCTCGGCGTCGGATTCTTTGGCTTTCTGCACCTTGCCTTCAACATGTTATGGCTGTACTGGATAGGCAAGGAGTATGAGGAACTGAACGGAAGCCACCGCCTGCTGTCGATATATCTGCTTGGCGGACTTGGCGGCGGACTGCTGACGGTACTATTCTACTCGCTGGCACCAGGCTCGGTCATCGTTCACGGCGCCTCGGCGTCCGTACTCGCCGTCCTGATGACAGTCGCTATCACGTACCCACATAAGAGCATTGCGCTGCTCTTCATCGGCACGGTGCGTCTCATCTGGGTCGTCATCGCCTTCCTCGTGCTCGACTTACTATTTATCGCCGGTAGTTCGACCGCAGTCACCGCCCACGTCGGTGGCGCCGTGACGGGGTATCTCTTCGCAAAGGCCGAGGCCAACGGACGAGATCTTTCTTCGTGGACGCTGCCGTTGCTTGGTGAACGCCGTTCCAATCGCTCGCGGGGCAGGGCCAAGAAGTCGGATGGCTTTTTTGAGCGCGTCGGGTCATGGCTTGGCGGCCAGGAACCCGAGGAAGCCCGCATCGCCGGACGCATCGGGCGAGCACTGCGTGATGATGAGCCGGCACCGCCGGCAGCGAAAGCCGACGACATCGACCGCATCCTCGACAAAATCAGCGAGCGCGGGTACGAATCGCTCACGGCTGAGGAAAAACAGGTCCTTTACGAAGCAAGCAAACGCTGATCGTGCCGGTGCGTCGAATTGTCACGCACGTCTGGGGGGCTGTCTGCACGGTCGTCGGCATCCTCTTTCTGCTGGGTTACCTGGCTTACTACGGCTACCCCGGCCGCTTGTGGTGGGTGGAGTTGCTTGCCGTGGCACTTCCCGGTATCACCGTCGTCGCGCTGGTTTGCCTCATCATCTCCCTTGCAGCACGGCGGTGGCGCGAAGCATCGGCGATGGTCGTCATCCTTTTCCTGATGTTGCTGCGTCACGCGCCGTGGGAGCGGCGGCCGAATGATCATCTACCCGCCGACGGCGACCTCGTCATGATGACATTCAACGTGCCGCGGTGGTGGGGATTAGAGATGGACGCGAAGACTTCTGAGATGCAGCGGTTTTTAGGCGAGGTGTCGCCGGACCTCGTCGCGTTGCAGGAGGCCGGCATCGTTCTTCCTGAAGCTGGGGACCGCGTCGCCGCAGCGCCGTACGTGGCAGTACTCATCGACTCGCTCGGCTATCGCCCCGATGGATGGGCAACGGACCGCAGGCCTTTCAGCACGCCGCAGGCCGTGCTCGGCCATGTACCCTTTACCGAGAGCGAGCAGGTCGAGCTCAGACATCCCGAAGACGAAGGAGACGACGCCGTCGGCGCAACCGTTGTGTCCCGCGTTCGATTTACCTGGCAGGGAAGGGAGGCGGTGCTTTACAACATCCATCTGCGGACCTACGGCCGAGACAAGCCGTGGAAGGAGATCGAGCCAGAAGCATTATCGGCAGACTTCTGGCTCCGCTACCTCCGCCAGTACAGGCTTGCCTACCGAGTGCGCAACTGGGAGGTCACGCGCATCCTCGAAATGGTCGAGGCCGAAGACGTCCCGGTCATTATCGCCGGCGACCTCAACAGCACGCCTAACAATCTCGTGTACCGCCGCCTGGCCGACGGCCGCCAGGATGTCTTCCGTAGAGCGGGCAGGGGATGGGGGATGACCTATCATAACCGCTTGCCCGTCGTTCGAATCGATTTCATCCTCGTTGGCCCCGAGTGGGATGTCGTCGATGCGTACGTTCCACGTGTCTGGCTGTCCGATCACCGGCCCGTCATCGCGCGCATGCGGTGGTCCGACGGGAGCCTTTCAGATACAGAGCCGTAACAGCGGCGAAATTTTCGGAGTAAACTGTACGAAACAATAATGCAGCGCCCACGCCGCGTCTCTCGTCCCGTCCAAGTCGGTTCCGTTCAAGTAGGAGGCGGAGCTCCCATCTCCGTCCAGTCGATGACGGTCTCGAAGACGCACGACGTCGAGACCTCGCTAAATGAGATCAACACCCTCGCCGAAGCCGGCGCAGACATCGTTCGGGTGGCCGTACCGCGCCCCGAAGATGTAGAAGCCCTGCCCGACATCGTACAGGGCAGCAACGTGCCCATCGTTGCCGATATCCACTTCAACTATCAATATGCACTCCGCGCCATTGAGGCGGGCGTCGCCAAAGTCCGGATTAACCCCGGCAACATCGGCAAGGAAGAGTGGGAGCGCGAAGTGCTGCTCGCCGCAAAGGATGCCGGCGTACCCATCCGGATTGGTGTTAACTCGGGTTCGCTCGAGAAAGACATCATGGACAAGTACGGTTATCCGCAGCCCGAGGCGCTCTTTGAAAGCGCGATGCGCCATGTCGAGATCTGCGAGAAACACGACTTCAAGGACGTCATCATCTCGGTGAAGCACTCGGACGTCTTCTTCATGATCCAGGCATACCGCCTCCTGGCGGAACGCACCGACTATCCGCTGCACCTCGGCGTCACCGAGTCGGGCTCGCTCCAGGCCGGCAGCATCAAAAGCTCGATAGGCATCGGCTCACTGCTCGCCGACGGTATCGGAGACACGATCCGCGTCTCTCTGGCCACGCAAAGCATTCACGAAGTCGAGGTCGGGCACCAGATCCTGAAGTCGCTTCGCCTCGGCCGCCCGGGCGTCAACATCATTGCATGCCCCACATGCGGACGTCTGGCGGGAGACCTCTTCACGGTCGTCAACGAGGTCGAGGCCGCCGTTAAAGCCGCCAAGTTCGACAAAGACCTCAACGTTGCTCTCATGGGCTGCGCGGTGAACGGTCCCGGTGAGGCCGCCGGCGCAGACCTCGGCGTCTCACTCGGGCGTGGTCGCGCGCACCTCTTCAAAAAAGGACAGATCGTCCGCACGGTCCCCGAAGATCAGATCGTCGAAGCCGTCCTCGAGACGATCCGCAATTGGGAGGAAGACGAGACGGTGGACGAACAAGCCCCAGCGTCGGTCGCCGACTGAGTCGGGGTTTGGGTTAGGGGGAAGCCGGGGGGTGCGGCGTGCCCGTTTCAGGCGGTGTGCACCCGGATGGTCAAAGCGCCGCTTCTCCCAGCGCGCGTATTCCCGATCCTATCGCAACAAGATCCGGAAGTCGCGGCTCACGTCAGCGGATGAGATTCCTTCCTGGCGACTTCAGCTCGTCGGTTCGAGGAGCAGGTCGAAGACGTGCTGAATGTGTTTCCGGAGGTCGCGCCGATCGACGATCATATCGACGAAGCCTTTCTCCAGTAAGAACTCCGAACTCTGGAAGCCTTCGGGCAAGTCCTGCCCGATCGTCTCGCGGATTACCCGCGGCCCCGCAAATCCGATCAGCGCACCCGGCTCAGCGATGTTGAAATCGCCAAGCATCGCAAACGACGCCGTAACGCCGCCGGTTGTCGGGTTCGTTAGGAGTGAGATATAGGGGAGACCTTCCTCGCGGAGGCGTGCCAGGTGAGCGCTCGTCTTCGCCATCTGCATTAGGCTCAGCGCGCCTTCCATCATCCGCGCCCCACCGCTCTGCGAGATGATCATTACCGGCGTATTGTGCTCGAGCCCGCGCTTAATGGCCCGAGCAATGATTTCGCCCACCACCGAACCCATCGACCCGCCGATGAAGGAGAAGTCCATCGACGCAATCGATACGCCATGGCCGCCGATCGTGCCCGTTGCCGCGCGCGCCGCGTCGTTCAACTTTGTCTTGCCGACGGCTGCTTCGAGCCGCTGTGCGTAGGGCTTCCGGTCGGTAAACGACAGCGGATCACCCGAGGCAAGGTCAGTATCGTGCAGGTCAAAGCGGCCGTCGTCGAACAAAAGCTCGAAGTACCCCAGGCTATCCATGCGGAAGTGATGCCTGCACTTCGAACACACGCGGAGGTTATCCTGATAATCGCGCCGGTTGAGAATCTCTCCACATGCCGGGCACTTTACCCACTGCCCTGCAGGTGTATCGTTCTGATCCCGCTTATCCGTCAGGATGCCTGCCTTTTTGCGTTTGAACCAACTCATGGCCTATGCCTGTTCTGATGGATGTGGAGCTGCACAAACTCCATAGCCTCAAAAGATAGCGATATTAAAACGGTAACTTCTCGAAAGCGGAGCGAATCGGCTTCGATGCCACAAACTCGCGCAGATACGTCGGCTCCAGAGAATTGAGGTCGGCGCGGTGTCCGTCCTTCCACATCCGGTAGCCGATCGTTCCGATTGCTATTGCGTCCAGCGGGATGTCAACCGTTCGGTCATCAGTCCTGCGCTCCACGTGCTCGGCTACCTTCGCAGCCCCGTCGCCGAGGAACCACCGCCTGGGTGCAGAAGGCAATCCCTCCGCAAATCCTCCCGCCGACGTCGCCATCGGGTCGATGATCGCATCCAGACCGCGCCCCTCCGTAACGCTGTACGCGGCCGCGTAAACATCGGCACGACGCGCGTCAATGCACGGCACAACGACGTCGCCTTCAGACGCAAACGCGAGGGCAGCGTGTGCCATCCCCTCGAGCGTTGATACAGCTACAATGTCGGCGTCGACGGCAAACGCCAGCCCCTTCGCCGTACTCAGCCCGATCCGAAGTCCGGTATACGATCCTGGCCCTGCCGACACCGCGATCACATCAAGGTCCGACGGCGTCCAGCCCAACAATGCGAGCAGCGACTGAATGCCTGGAGCAAGAAGCTCAGCCTGTCGCCGCGGTGCTGACACGTAGGTCGAGGCGACGATGTCGCCGTTCTCAAAAAGCGCGACACTACCAGCGTTAAGAGCGGTCTCCAGAGCAAGTAACTTTTCTGACATCAAACACCTGCGAAGTGAGGTCTGCTGAACGTAGAATGCGTGTGATTGATTCGCCGGCCTTTATCGGGGATTCCCCCACGTCCTCCTAATGGTTCGCCCATCCTTGACTCTCATAGGCTCAAACGTATTTTATCGAACCGCTTCCACAAGTGCGGCCGGTACGTCCGCCGCGGTGGTGCCGGTACGGTCAAAATATCGGCTCGGCAGAGGCTTGCGAGTGGACAAAGCCGCTGCTAAGTAAGTGCGTCCCACGCATGGAGGATAACATCGTGGCGATCGCCAGGCCGACATCACTCTCACGCTGCAAGCATGGAGGAACCCTATGAAGGTATACGATGCTGATCACGTCCGGAACGTAGCCCTTGTTGGGCATCAGGGTAGTGGTAAGACCTCGCTCGCCGAGGCAATGCTCTACGCCAGCAGAGCCATTGATCGCCGCGGAACCGTCGAAGAGGGCACCACCATCAGCGACTATCACGAGAGTGAACGTGAGCGCCAGATGTCGGTCTTCACGTCGCTGCTCCACGCCGAGTGGAAAGGCCATAAAATCAATATCCTCGACACACCTGGATATCCCGATTTCGTCAGCGAGGTCATTGCATCGCTTAAGATTGCCGACACCGCCATCTTTACTATCAAGGCGTCAGAAGGTGTGCAAGTAGGGACCGACCTCGCATGGGCGTATGCCGAGCGCACGAACACGCCCGCCATGTTCGTGATCAATCAGATTGAGACGGCGCATGAGAACTTCGATCAGTTAGTCGAAGAGTTGAAGACCCGGTTCGGACGCGGCGCAACCATCGTTCAGTATCCGGTAAGCGACCGCGCGCTCGTCGACGTCGCCGTCATGAAGCAGCTATCGTACCCGCCCGGTGCCAGAGAATCAGACGTCGCCGACGTACCTGCCGAGCACCGCGCCCGCGCCGAGGAATTGCACAATGCCCTCATCGAGGACATCGCTGAGAACGACGAAGGGCTAATGGAGCTTTACTTCGAGAAAGGCGAGCTCTCCGAAGCCGAACTCCGCAAAGGCCTGCGCGAAGCCATCATCAAGCGTCAACTCTTCCCCATCTTTGTGACCAGCGGTGCCGAAATGATCGGCGTCGGACGGCTGATGAGCTTTATTGACTTCGTGCTTCCCTCGCCAAAGGAGATGCCGCCCGCCGAAACCGACGCCGGCGAACGGGTCGTCGCCGATCCGTCGGGAGACCCGCTCGCGTTTGTATATCGCACGATGGCCGAGCAGCACGTGGGCGATTATTCGTTCTTCCGCGTCTATTCGGGGACGCTTCGCCAGGGGATGGATCTCGAAAACGCACAGACGAATGTAACGGAGCGTCTTGGCCAGCTCTACTCAATCAACGGCCGTGAGCGAGATGCCGTCGACCAGATGGTCGCGGGAGATATCGGCGCGCTGGTGAAACTCAAGAACACCAACGCCAACGATACGCTTCGTTCGAAGGGGTCGAACGTGGTGATCAAGCCGATCGAGTATCCTGAAGCTCGATACGGAGCCGCCATCCGACCCGCCAAAGATGGCGATGAGGACAAACTTGCCGAGGGATTGCATCAGATCGTGGCAGAAGATCCTGCGCTCGTCATCTCGCATGATCAGCACCTCAAGCAGATGGTGCTGAGCGGCCAGGGCGAAATGCATCTTGAGATCGCGAAATTCAGGCTCAAGAATCGCTACAACGTCGATGTCGAATTCTACCGGCCGAAGGTCGCCTATCGCGAGACGATCCAGGGGCAAGCACGCGCTTCGTACCGGCACAAAAAACAGACGGGGGGCGCCGGTCAGTTTGCCGACATTTCAATGCTGGTTGAGCCTTTCGAAGGCGATTATCAACCGTCGGCAGACATCAAGGTCCGATCCCAGGATACACTTCAAACCGACTGGGGCGCCAAGATCCATTTCGTCGACGCCATTGTTGGCGGCGTGATTGACATGCGCCGGTTCTCGGGTGCTATCCAGAAAGGCGTGCTCGACGCGATGCAGGACGGGCCCGTTGCAGGATATCCCTGTGGCGATGTTCGTGTCGTTGTGTTCGATGGGGGAATGCATGCGGTCGATTCCAACGACGCCGCGTTCAAAACAGCGTCGCGGCATTGCTTCCGTGAGGCGTTCCGCGACGCTCAGCCTGTTATCCTCGAGCCGATTTACGACGTCAGGATTACCGTTCCTGAGGCTTTTGTAGGCGATGTGATGGGCGACCTCAACACACGGCGAGGCCGAATCCAGGGGATCGAGGCCGCAGGTGCGTTCCAGGAGATCGTGGCACAAGTGCCTGAAGCCGAGATGTATCGTTATTCGACCGTGCTTCGGTCGATGACACAGGGACGGGGTCTTCATTCATCGACGTTCTCGCATCATGAGGCCATGCCACGCCACGTGCAGGACAAGCTCATCGAGGAGTCGGCCGATCTCGAAGAAGCCTGACACGTACCCGATAAAAGGAAAGGGAGGTTCGATTGCCGGGCCTCCCTTTTTATCTACGGCGGTACGTACCCATGCGGCGTCTTAGCATTTCATCGACGGACCACGCGCCGCTACCTGCGATATAGAGGAAGATCGAGCCGAGAAGCATGGCCCAGTCGGTGCGCATCGCGTGCGCCATGCTCCAGAATCCGTACTCGGAGACGTCCGGCGTAACGAACGGGCCGAATCCCTGCCCGAGCAAAATCGGAATCTTGGTGGTGATGATGGCGCCAATCATGATGATGGCTAGTGGGATTACCGCCTGCCTCGTATAGAAGCCCATCAGAACCATCGCGCCGGCCGCCACCTCAATCGCGCCGACTCCGTATCCCATAATATCAGGAATGGGAAAGCCGATGTCCGCGAAACGGCCAGCTCCGCGCAGCGCCGGATAAAGGAATTTTTGAATCCCCTCGCTCAGAAACACGGCGCCAACCATCAGGCGGATCAGCGGCACCGCGATCCATGCTTGCTTGGCGCGATCTGAGGCAACGAGCATCGAACAATGTGATAGGTAGCACTGTGCATCGAAGTCACCCGGCGGCGCGCCTCCGCCAGGTTTGCAGCCGTCGACGTGGCTGAGAATACGACCTCACCGTCAACGACTTCGGGAGACGGTCGTGAAGATGGTGTATCCTATCGCGGCGACTCTCGCCGCCTTGCACGATCACGACGGTCTATGCACTCATCATGACGCCTTCAAGCGCCTTGCGGAGATCCGCAAGTTCTTGCTTCAAGGTGGCGATGAACCCGTCGATGCCTTCCGTCCGGCCATTTCGTGCCGCTTGTTCGACGACGAACGCCGCGTCTGCGCTTCGATGTGCCCGCAGGTTACCGAGACTTCCTTTCAGTGAGTGTGCAGCCCGCTCGAGTTTCTTGGCGTCGTTCTCGACAACTGCGGCATCGATCGCGACAAGTTCCTCCGGATACGTTTCCAGGAAAAGCTCGGCGAGTTCGACCACCAGCTCCATATCATCTCCGACAAGCTCCAGCAGATCCTGGAGGTCAAATACATACTTGTTCATAGCGTGGGTTCGCTTAATTCCGGTAAGTGATGTTGATCCTCAGGTGCTACATGGGATAAGGCTTCGTAGAACTCATCCATCATGATGGGTTTCGAGATGTAGCCGTCCATTCCCGCTTCGATACAGGCTTCGCGATCTCCCTGCATTGCCCGGGCGGTAAGCGCGATGATCGGCGTCCGCGGTCGTGCCGTGGCTTGCTCCTGCTGCCGTATCAAAGCCGTCGCTTCGAACCCATCGAGCTCCGGCATCTGAATATCCATGAGAATGGCATCGACGTGACCCGCGGAATATGCTTCGACTGCCTCACGGCCGTTATTGACCACCTGAACGGTGTGTCCAGCTTTCTCGAGCAATTTCATTGCCAAACGCTGGTTGACACGGTTGTCTTCGGCCAGAAGGATCTTCAACGGTTGCGTGGGAGGTGTGGCCGTCGGCGTACTCACGATCTCGGTCACACGATCATCATCCAGGCTGCCCACCAGCACCTCAGTGATGGTGTCCAGAAGCTCCGACTGCGTAAATGGCTTCATCACGTGTGCCCCAATGCCGAGTCGGTGGCATTCATCACTCATGCCATGATTCGTGGCAGAAGTCAGCAGGATGATGGGAAGCTGATCGGGGGTCCAGCGCTCTCGCATACGCTCGGCAACCATCAGGCCGTCCATTCGGGGCATGTGGTAGTCGAGCAAGACGAGTCCGAAGGGCGGTGCTTCACCCGCTTCGGCAGATACGAGGGCCAGAGCCTCCGTGCCACTTGCCGCGAGTGTCGGCCTCATATTCCAGTTCTGCGACAGCTCTTCCAGCACCCGGCGGTTCGTGTCGTTGTCATCCACAACCAGCACGCGGAGTTTGTCGAGCTGGACAGGTGGCACAGGTTTTCTCGTGCTATCTCGTGCCTGATCAATGCCAAATTTCGCCGTGAAGTGGAAGGTGCTTCCCGTGCCTTCGTGGCTGTCTACCCAGATGCGGCCGCCCATAAGCGACACCAGGCGCGATGAGATCACGAGGCCCAGCCCCGTGCCGCCATATCGCCGTGTTGTCGACGTATCGGCCTGCTCGAACGCTTCGAAAATCCGTTGTTGCTGTTCCGGCCTGATGCCGATGCCCGTGTCGCGAATGCTGAAGTGAAGCTCCACGGCATCCTCAGCATCCTCCCTTACCTCAACTTTCGCTATAACATCTTCCGCGCTGCTCGACGATGCATTCTCAACCGATGCGACAACCTCACCGATCTCGGTGAACTTGATCGCGTTCCCGACGAGGTTGACCAGAATCTGGCGGAGTCGTTCGGGGTCGCCGATTAGATGATCAGGCACATGGGGCGGGATGTCGCAGACGAGTTCAAGCCCTTTGGTATGCGCCCGGAGTGCGAGCGTCTTCATGGTCGAGCCGACGGTGTCGCGCAGCCCGAACTGGGTCTCTTCGATCGACAACTTGCCTGCCTCGATCTTCGAGAAATCCAGGATGTCGTTGATGATGCCGAGTAAAGACGTTGCCGACGAGCGCACCATCCCCAGATACTCGGCTTGTTCCGACGAAAGCTTCGTATCGAGTGTGAGTTCGGTCATGCCGATGATTCCATTCATCGGGGTACGAATCTCATGACTCATGTTGGCCAGGAACTCACTTTTCGCCCGGCTGGCCGCCTGAGCCTCTTCTTTAAGCCGCGCTTCATCCGCCAGCTTTTCCCGGATGAGTCGCGTCTGCGACGAGACCCGCCGCCTCAGCATAGTCACCCATCCCAACGTCCAAGCGATACACGCGAGGAGTGTGCCGATGAGAATGGCAACGTGCTTCCATCCCCACCACGGCGGATTCTTGAGCACGATTACATCGGCCGGAGTTGGCACGAACAGGTTGAAGGATTTTGCTACGTACGAACCAAGCTCTAGATCTAGGTTCACCGAGTAGACTCCTCTCAACCGAAGCTCTGCGCCCACCCGCAGTTCGGCAGGTACTTCAGACCACACATTTGCCGGCAGGAAGGCACTAAAGACGATGCCATTGCTTCGCAGGCTAAGAATGTGCTCGTCGGCTACCGTCACAGCGTTCAGTAATTCGGCATCCAGTTGAACCATCCGTGCGTCAAAGGACCCATCGATCCCAACGTCCGTGCCGAGGTCGACCGTTGAGATCGGCGACCCCTGACCTACGACGTTAACCTCAGCATCCTCGAGCATCGGCGTGTACTGACCGGAGACTTCGAACCCTACCGCATCGACTAGATCGCCCAGTTCGACATCCGCGGGACGTCTGGGAAGCACCGTCAGTCCGCCCGTGTTGTCTTGAATAAACAGGCGTCGCTCGTCCTTATAGGTTACCGTCCCACGGACACGAGTGAGCTGCCCCGGCTCATGGCCGAGCATGAAGTGCAGCAGTGTACTGATCGGCCTGACGAGCAATTCGGATGGTGTATCTGGCGTCGCACCGATGACATCCACGAACTCCCATCCCGGCACGAACAGTTTTACGCCGATCAGCTGCGAGCGGTCATTCACGAGTGTGGCCGATACACCCTGCACCCGTACCTGCGCTCCCACGAGATGCGTTGGCAGGTCGCGTCGATAGGCAGACGGCGGGAACTGGGCCTGCATACGTTGAGAACCCAGCGCTAAATCCAGGAAGACCTGCCCCGCTGTATTACTCGTGACGCCACGTACGACGGCCTCAACGGCCGCCCACTGGCTATCTTCCTGACCGCTAAAAAGGCGCCTGATCGATAACTGGCTGGTTCGGGGGAGGGGAGCAGCACCAATCTTTCGAATCTCGGTCTGGAGAATATTAGGGGCGAATCCTCCATGCTCGGTGACTCCGGTTACTTCGACGAGATCGCCCGCTTCCAGCATACCGGTTGGCAGATCATCGATCGTTATGAAAATGCCGCCGGTCGCATCCTGGACAAAAAGCAAATCCCAAATGTGGTCTGAAAAGGTGACGACGCCGCGAATCAGGACTGGATACTTTGTGTGAGCCTCGTGTGGTGTCAGGGCTCGAATATCCGACACCTTCGTCAGCGGTTTGATCTCACCCGAAGCATCGACCTCGCGTGCGGGGGCATCCAAGTGTGTAGCCCTCGCGTCGACCAGGGTAATCTCATCGTTGATGAACGACGGGTAGCCGATAACCTCGATTCTATCGCTGATAGCGAAGAGTAAAGACGGCGCATCGATCCGAAGCAGCTCACCCTCTTCGGTCAGGAAAAGAGATGCCTGGTCACGGTGCGCAACTCTGCCACGTGTGCGGACTGGCGCATCCGGAGAGAGATTTTGACGATCGCTACGTAGCGAGTGTATTGAGAGAAGCTGTATCTCGTCAGGCGAAGGGGCTTCTTCGATCACCTCGATCTGGTCGCCCGATTGCACAAAAAGCTGCGCGCCCAGAAGCACCTCCGGGTTGTCGTCATCGTACAGCGGAGCCGAAATGCCCGTTACTTGGAGAGTGCTTCCGACGAGAGTCTCTGGATCGAGCTCGTCGTAATCCAGCACTCGAGCCAGGAGTCGTTCTCCGTCTCTGGACAGCTCCAGCATGAGCCGGCGGTGCAGTAGATATGCGCGGCGTACTGTGCCTTCAACCTGGACCCAGCTATTGGGAATCACTGACGCGGCCGATGCGACTTCAGCCAGTTGCCTGCGCGCAGGTTCGGGTATATCTCTGGAGCCAATCCGCTCAATATGGAGGCTGTCGATGGACGTTCCGTGTCCGACAAATCCTCTCAGTCGGATCTGATCTCCCGCCGTGATCTCAACGTCTGTCGGCCAGGGAGGACTGACGTAATGCGTGCCTTCGGCGTCGTGCACAAACAGCAGGCTCCATTCGTCATCGGCAAATACGACGTTGGCCACCCAGTTTACAGGCGTACCGATACGTGGCCTCTCCTCAGATGTGAGCCAGAGATCGGCACCGTTGGTCACTTCCCGCCGGCTCTCGCCTGGACCGCAACCCGAGATACTCGTGCTCGCGATTAACAGTAATAGGATTGAAGTGAGAATGCGAGCCATATACGAGCCGATGTTTATCGACGTGTTCACCCCCGTGCCAGCCACTGCGGCACACGCCTTCCCACCGTATCGGCTTATTCGACGGGCAGTTAAAGCTAAGGCCACGAGTTTCATGGTCTGTTCAGCAATGCGACCTAGGCGTGACCTATCGGAGGCTGCGAGTCGGCTTACTGACGAGGTGACCCCTCCCTAAAAGCGTAGGCGGAGGCGAGGTAGAGATTATGATGCAATGCGCCCAAAGCGCACGACTCTCCCTCCATCGGACTTTCACTGTAGACGCGCCGGAACGGTAATATGTGGTCGACTCTGTAAAATTTTAGTTGTGAACT